>NZ_WTKW01000099.1:0-12824 GCF_011378745.1 Pseudoalteromonas sp. Z1A6 | reverse complement strand
CGTTGCATTGTTGCAACGGCTTTTTTAATTTTGATAAATCCCTACTCTACAGTGGAATTTTTTCAAAAATTAATCGCGATATGTCTCAACCGGTGGGCAAGCACACACTAAGTTACGGTCGCCGTATACGTCGTCTATACGAGTAACGGTTGGCCAGAACTTGTTTTTAGCAACTGCAGGCACTGGGAATGCAGCGTAAAAACGGTCGTATGCACGGTCCCATTCGTTACCTAACACGTCGCCTTGTGTATGCGGTGCAAACACTAGCGGGTTGTTTTCGATTGACCATTCGCCAGAGATTACTTTTTCAATTTCGCCTTTAATTGACACCATTGCTTCGATAAAGCGGTCAATCTCACCTTTTGATTCAGACTCAGTTGGCTCAATCATTAATGTACCGGCTACTGGGAACGACATAGTTGGTGAATGGAAGCCGTAGTCTTGCAAGCGCTTAGCTACGTCCATTTCAGTAATGCCTGATTGCTCTTTAAGCGGGCGTAAGTCAACAATACATTCGTGAGCAACGCGGTTGTTACGACCACGGTATAAAATTGGGAAGTGCTTGCTTAGCTCATGCGTTAAGTAGTTAGCATTAACGATTGCCATTTCAGTGGCTTGTTTTAAGCCCTCGCTGCCCATCATGGTGATGTAAGCCCATGAAATAGGTAAAATAGCGGCTGAGCCGTAAGGCGCTGCCGATACCGCACCGTTACCGATGTTAGTACCTGGTACGTTAATTACACTGTGGTTTGGCATAAATGGCGCTAGGTGCGATTTAACACCAATTGGACCAACACCTGGACCACCGCCACCGTGTGGAATACAAAATGTTTTGTGCAAGTTTAAGTGCGATACGTCTGAACCAATAAAGCCAGGGCTTGTTACACCAACTTGTGCGTTCATGTTTGCGCCGTCCATGTAAACTTGGCCGCCGTGCTCATGAATAATGTCACAAATTTCGCGAATTGTTTCTTCGTATACGCCATGCGTAGACGGGTATGTGATCATGATGCACGATAGGTTTTCAGCAACTTCTTCAGCTTTCGCTTTTAAATCTGCCATGTCTACGTTACCGTTTTTGTCGCAGTTAACTACCACAATTTTCATGCTCGCCATTTGCGCTGATGCAGGGTTAGTACCGTGCGCAGAGCTTGGGATTAAACATACATTGCGGTGTGCATCCCCTCGTGACTCGTGGTATTTACGAATCGCGATTAAGCCTGCGTATTCACCTTGTGCGCCAGAGTTTGGCTGAAGTGATACTGCATCGTAACCGGTAATGTTTACTAGCCAGTCGTGTAGCTCGCCAATCATTATTTGGTAACCCTCTGCTTGATCTAGCGGGCAGAATGGGTGAAGGTTTGCAAACTCAGGCCACGTAATTGGGATCATCTCAGCAGTCGCGTTTAGTTTCATGGTACATGAGCCTAACGAGATCATTGAGTGATTAAGCGATAAGTCTTTGCTTTCTAATCGCTTAATGTAGCGAAGCATGTCTGTTTCGCTGTGGTAGCTGTTAAAGTTTGGATGCGTTAGTACTTCGTCGTCACGTACTAAACTTGCAGGAATTGACTCGCTGCCATTTGCTTCAACGTCGGCTGCAATAGCGTCAACACTTAGGCCATGGCCTTCGCCTAAAATAATATCAAATAACTCGGCGATATCGGCGCGTGTTGTTGTCTCTGATACCGAAATTGAGTACTCGCCGTCGTGGTTTGTTGCAAAGTTTACGCCTTTTGCAATTGCACGCGCTGTTACGTCTGCTTTGTTATCACCAACGATTGTTAACGTATCAAACCATGTGCTGTGCTTAAGGGCGATGCCTTTAGCTTTTAGGCCAGTTGCTAAAATATCAGCAAAGCGATGTATACGCTGCGCGATAGTTTTTAAGCCTTGTGGGCCGTGGTACACCGCGTAAAACGCTGCCATGTTGGCAAGTAATACTTGCGCTGTACAAATGTTTGAATTGGCTTTGTCGCGGCGAATGTGTTGTTCGCGCGTTTGCATTGCCATACGTAGTGCGTCGTTACCTAAACGGTCTTTAGATACACCAATAATACGCCCTGGTAATGAACGTTTGTATGCGTCACGTGTTGCAAAAAATGCAGCGTGTGGACCGCCGTAACCCATAGGTACGCCAAAACGCTGAGCCGAACCAAGTACTACGTCTGCGCCTAGTTTACCCGGTGCTTTTAATAGTAATAAACTCATTATGTCGGCAGCAACACAGGCAATGGCCTTTTTGCTTTGTACGCCAGCAATTAGGTCAGTTATGTCTACCACTTCACCTGATGTAGTTGGGTATTGGAATAATGCGCCAAAAATGTCATGGTTAACGGCATCTTCTGCTTTACCTACAATTATTTCAAAACCAAACTGCTCTGCACGGGTTGTTACTACGTCGATTGTTTGTGTGTGTACGTCGTCGGCGATAAAAAAGGCATTGGCTTTTTTAGCTTTTGATACGCGTTTTGCAAGGCCCATAGCCTCTGCAGCCGCTGTTGATTCATCAAGCAGTGATGCACTTGCTAAATCAAGACCGGTTAAATCTAGTGTCATAGTTTGGAAGTTTAATAATGATTCTAAACGCCCTTGTGCAATCTCTGGCTGATACGGTGTGTACGCTGTATACCAACCTGGATTTTCTAGTACGTTACGTAAAATTACGTGCGGTACGTTAGTTGGGTGGTAGCCTTGGCCAATGTACGATTTGAAAACTTTATTTTTGCTTGCTACTGATTTTAGGTAGCTTAGTGTTTCAACTTCAGTACGGCTTTCGCCAACTGTTAATGGCTGCTCTAAGCGAATGCTAGCAGGTACAGTTTGGTCAATGAGCTCTTGCACACTCGATACTTCTAAAGCACTTAGCATATCGCTTACTTGTGCTGGGCTTGGCCCAATATGACGGCGAATAAAATCTTGCTTTTGCTCTAGTTCTTCAAGAGATTTGGCGTTTGACATGAATCCAGATTCCTATGATCCTAAATGCTAATGGGTAACTAGCATTAATTAAAATATTTGACGATTTAACAGTTCACTCAGTATGGGGTGGTGAGCTGTAAAATCATAAAAGCCCCATTTTTATACATTAAACGGGGCTTTTAGTTATCTACAAAAAATGATTATTCTTCGTCGATAGTGTGCGAGTAACCTTCAGCGTCTAATAAGTTGTCTAGCTCAGACTCGTCAGATGCTTTAATACGGAATAACCAACCGTCGCCGTAAGCGTCGCTGTTTACTGTTTCAGGTGAATCTTCAAGCTCTTCGTTAATAGCAACAATTTCGCCACTGATAGGTGCGTAAATGTCTGATGCTGCTTTAACCGACTCTGCTACTGCACAGTCTTCGCCAGCGTCTACTTCGTCGCCAACTTCTGGTAATTCAACAAATACCATGTCGCCAAGAAGTTCTTGTGCATGCTCAGAAATACCAACAGTAAATGTACCGTCGCCTTCACTGCGAACCCACTCGTGTGAAGGTGCGTATTTTAACTCGCTAGGAATGTTGCTCATTTTATTTGTCCTTTGGTTTATATTGGGAGGATACCAATCGCAATAATTATTGTGATCGGTATAACCAAATTATTTAAATTATTGATTTACCGTTACGTACAAAGCTAGGCTTTACTACTTTAACGTTTACTAATTTTTTACGCATTTCTACTTGAGCTGTGTCGCCTGTTGAACGTGGTACACGTGCAAGGGCTACACTAAAACCAAGTGTTGGTGAAAAAGTACCAGAAGTAATAATACCTATCCCACCGTCAACAATTACTTTAGAACCGCTACGCAAAACGCCTTTTTCTTCAAACACTAAGCCAACTAGTTTGTCAGTGCTTTTTTCTGCGCGTTGCTTAACAAGTACGTCACGGCCAATAAAGTCGCGATCTTCTGGTTCCCATGCAATGGTCCATGCCATGTTAGCTGCAAGTGGTGATACGCTTTCGTCCATATCTAGGCCGTAAAGGTTCATACCGGCTTCTAAACGTAGCGTGTCGCGTGCACCTAAACCAGCAGGCTTAACACCTGCGTCTAGCAGTTGTTGCCATAAATCGGCTGCTTGGTCGTTCGGTACTACTATTTCGTAACCGTCTTCGCCAGTATAACCCGTTGTGGCAATAAATAAATCACCTACTTGAACGCCAAAAAACGGCTTCATACCTTCAACGGCTGCTTGTTGCTCAGCATTTAAAAGTGTGGCTGTTTTTGCTTTAGCGTTAGGGCCTTGTACTGCAATCATTGCAAACTCTGGGCGCTCTGTAACAGTTACGTCAAAGTCGCTCGATACGTTAGCTAAATGTGCTAGGTCTTTTTCGCGCGTTGCTGAATTAACAACTAAGCGGTAAAAAGTTTCACTGAAGAAATAAATAATTAAGTCGTCTATTACACCGCCTTGCTCGTTAAGCATGCCTGTGTAAAGCGCTTTACCTGGTACGGTTAATTTTGCAACGTCGTTAGCTACTAGCTTACGTAAAAATGCTTGTGCTTGAGGCCCTTCAATATCAACAATAGTCATGTGTGATACGTCAAACATACCTGCGTCGGTACGCACGCTATTGTGTTCTTCTATTTGTGAGCCGTAGTTGATTGGCATTTCCCAGCCATGAAAATCAACCATTTTAGCGCCCGCTTCTAGGTGCTTAGCATGTAGTACAGTTTTAGAAGTCATAACATTCCTTCACGTTTAAATTAACCCTGTTTAGGGCGTGGCTTAAATTAGTTTTTACTTAACCGTAATTAAAAACAGGTAAACATTGTTATGTTCACCTGTTGTTTGTATTCGTTATGCGGCTTCACTATGCATAAGTGCAAAACCTTGCGCTTGCATGTAGCTTTGCCATTTTTGTAGTTCTTGTTGTTTAGCGACTAATACAAAGTGTTGTTCGTCGTTTTTATCAATGGCGGTAACAAATACATCACCGCTTTGTGCACCGTAGCATAGTTGCGCGTCAGAAAGGCGCAAACCTGGTGTTAATTTAAAAGCGTTTACTAGGGTATCAAACGCGTTGTCGCCACTTAAAATAAAACTTGCCAGATCGGTGCGTACTACATAATCAATATCAAAACGTAGCTGTTGCTCGTTTATAAGTGCTTGTAGTTGAAGGCTTGCGTTGTGTGGCAGTACAAATCTAAAGGCGGTTTCGCTAAAGTAATAAACAGCAAAGCTGTAGTCAGAATTATAGTCGCCATCAAGCGTGCCTTTTAAGCCTAAACCGCTGGCGGTAAGCTTCGTTAAATCAAGGCCTAAAATAGTGCTTAAAAATACACTGGTTTCGGTGCCGCTAAAATCCATTACAACGTGATTGTTGTTAGTTTGCAAAGCGTTAGTAACCGCACTACTTGCGTTGCTGTGGCGGGCAAACATTATTGGGTTAAAAGTCATAACAAACACCTGTGTATTTTCGATTACAAAAGTATATTGCCCACGCCTACCAACAACAAATTGTAATTTTTTATCAATTGATAAATAATACTTATATATATAGCCATATAAATTGTAATTTTAAATATGAAAAACATATCAACCGACGGTTTACGTACTTTTGTGATGGTAGTTGAAATAGGTGGCTTTGCTAAAGCAGGCGATTTACTTGGCTTGTCGCAACCTGCTGTCAGTTTGCAAATAAAGCGCTTAGAAGACGTGCTTGGCTATAAACTATTTAAAAAACAAGGACAGCGCCAAGTATTAAACCAGTACGGCGAGCTATTATTGCCTATGGCAAAACAAATGATGCAACACAACGATGCTATTTTGCAGCAGTTCACATCAGAAAACATCGCAGGTAAAGTGCGCTTGGGTATTCCGAGCGAATTTGCAGCGCGTATTTTACCTTCTATTATTGGCGACTTTGTGGCGCTCTACCCTGAGGTGTCGTTAGAAGTTAAGTCGCGTTTAAGTAAACATTTGCTTTCGGCCTCAAGGCAAGATCAGTTCGATTTAGTACTTGCACTAAATGAGCGGCTCAACTCTGATAAGTTTCCTATTTTTATGCAAGACGAATTAGTGTGGGTGGGCGACCTGTCACTTGCGCAAAACGATGTGGTTACGCTAGTTACCGCACCAGAGGGCTGTATTTATCGTCGCCGTGCAATTGATGCATTAAAAAATGCAGGCATAAAATACCGAATTGTATATAGCAACGCCGATTTAACTGGCCTTATTGCGGCATTAAAAGAAGGCTTAGGCATTACGGTACTTGCTAAAAGCACAGTACCTAGCGAGCTTAATTATCAAGTTCAAACCAAACATTTACCCACTCTTGGCAATATTGGTATTAGTTTAATTAAAAGCTCGGGCGAATCTGACCATGCTGTAGATAAACTCGCGGAGTTTATAGCGCTACGCTTAGGTTATAGCTAATCCAAACTTTATAACTAGTTTATAAGTTATGAAGCAATACAAAAGAAACAATTTAGTTAACATAGTTGCATAAGTTGGTGTTTTTAGTTCTATTAAACTGAATAATTAAATACTTAATAACATTGATTCGTATTCGTTAACGTGTTCAAATTACGCCAATTTAGATAATTGACATGATTAGGAACACAATGAACCCTAAGTTTTTAGTATCTACCCTGGCAACTGCGGTTGCTTTGTCTTTTAGTGCTACTGCAATAGCAAAAGACACCAGCGATAAAGAACAACGCTTTGAACAAATTACCGTTATTGGCTCACAGCAAGCAATTAACGATATTCCGGGTTCGGCTACGTTTATTTCTGAAGAAGAGCTTCAAAAATTCCAGTTTACCGATATTTCTCGCGTTTTAGCGTCTGTTCCGGGCGTTTACGTGCAAGAAGAAGACGGCTACGGCCTTCGCCCTAATATTGGTATGCGCGGTACAGGTACTGGCCGTAACGATAAAATATCGGTAATGGAAGACGGTGTATTAGTTGCGCCAGCACCCTATTCAGCACCATCTGCTTACTACTTCCCTACTACGGGTCGTATGGAGTCTATTGAAGTATTAAAAGGCGCGGCATCAGTTAAGTACGGCCCGCGTACTACGGGCGGTGTTTTAAACTTACTTTCGCGCAGCTTACCTACTGAGCCAAATAGCTCAAAAGGTATGGTAGATGCAGCCCTTGGTGGTGATGGTTACTACAAAGGTCACGCTTACTTCGGTAAAGAAAAAAACAACACAGCAGGCTTAATTGAAGTATTTACTTACGGCGCAGACGGCTTTAAAGAGCTGCCAGTAGGTAATGACAACACCGGCTTTGAAAAAACAGATTTACTATTAAAGTTTGGCCACACGTTTGGTCAAAACGATGCGCATAATCTTGAGCTGAAAATTAAGTACTCTGACGAAACATCAGACGAAACATACATGGGCTTAACTGACGAAGACTATCAAGAAAGTCCTTACCGTCGTTATGCTGCATCGCAAAACGATGAAATGAATACTCGCCACAATGCATACCAACTTAACTACGCGTACCGTTTTGGTGATGGCTATGAGTTTTTAGCTACGGCTTACTTAAACGATTTTCATCGTAACTGGTATAAAGCCAGCAAAGTAAGCGAAAGCTACCTTGAGCAATACAGTGAATTTGAAGCAAACCCTACAAGCGAAGGTATTGAAGGTATTGGTATTAAAGCTAATAACCGCGATTACCAAGCTAAAGGTATTCAGTCTGAATTACATATTCCTGCAGGCGATCACTATGTGACTGTTGGCGTACGTTACCACGAAGACGAAATGGATCGTTTTCAATGGGAAGACAAATACACACTTAATCAAGATCTAAGCTTAACGCTTACAGAGCAAGGCGTTCCGGGCTCTGACAGCAACCGTGTAGATAGCGCAGAAGCAAGTACATTGTTTATTCAAGACGAGTGGACAATTGATGCATTAGTAGTAAGTGCAGGTCTTCGTTATGAAGATATTACTATTACGCGTGAAGAGTGGTCTAAATCAGATCCAACACGCAGCAACGGTTTAACTAAAGATGTGTCGAACGACACTGAAATTTTAGTTCCGTCACTAGGTGCTACTTACACGCTTAACGAAAACGTAACGCTACTTGCGGGCATTCAAAAAGGTTATGCACCAGCAGCACCTGGTAATGCAGACCAAGAAGAAGAAGAAAGTGTAAACATTGAGTTTGGCTCTCGCTTTAATATGGATGGCTTTAGCGGTGAAGTAATTGCGTTTTACTCTGACTACAGCAACATGCACGGTAACTGTACTGCAGCGGTTGGTTGTAGCGACGATAACATTGGCGACCAATACAACTACGGTGAAGTAGAAGTAGCGGGCTTTGAATTTAGTGCAGCACGTACGTTTGCAACTGATACAGCTATGTTCCCAGTTAAATTAACGTATACCTACACAGACTCTGAGTTTAAAAACGATTTTGATTCAGAAATTTGGGGCACGGTAGAAAAAGGCGATGCAATGCCTTACGTACCAGAAAACCAAGTAGCGTTATCGTTAGGTGCTGAGTTTTCTGCGTTTGTAGTTAACAGCCAAATACGTTACGTATCTGATGCGCATGCTAACTTAACGCAGTCGGGCTTAAACGCAATTGATAGCCGCGTAGTATGGGATTTAGCTGCTAAATACTTAATCGGTGAGAATCAAAAAGTATACCTAAGCGTTGATAATTTGTTTGATAAAACATACGTTGCTAACCGTTCAAACGGTGGCATTCAACCAGGTAAGCCGCGTACTGTACAAATGGGCTACACTTACTCATTCTAAATTAAAAGCTGGTTAAACGGTTCACTAACTACGTTAATAATTTTTTATGTAAGAACACTACACATCTAAATTATTGCCTTGTTATTAAACCGTTTCCCTGCGCTTTGTATAGGATAAGTGGTTCACTAACAGCGTTAATAATTTTTTATGTAAAAGCACTACACATCTAAATTATTGCCTTGTTATTAAACCGTTTACCTGCGCTTTGTATAGAATAAGTGGTTTATTAGCTGCTTTAAATAACTCATATAAGAACACTATATTTCGTTATTTTTGCCTTGCTGTAGAGCTATTCTCCTATCGCTATAATAAAGCATCAATTGATGTAAAGTTAAAAGCGTAAGTTACAGATACAAAAAAACCGAGATTGAATTTCAATCTCGGCTTTTTAATACATAAAACTTATCGTTTATATATTAGTTATTTGCGTTACGTTGACGTAATACTTCAAACAAACAAATACCTGTGGCTACCGATACGTTTAAGCTTGAAACTGTACCCGCCATAGGGATTTTAACGAGCATATCGCAATGCTCACGCGTTAAGCGTCGCATGCCCTCGCCTTCTGCGCCCATAACAATAGCCATTGGGCCTGTTAAGCTTGCATCAAATACGTGGTTATCAGTTTCACCAGCAGTACCTACAACCCATACGCCTGCATCTTTAATTTCGCGAAGCGTACGTGCAAGGTTAGTAACTTGAATAAGCGGTACTGTTTCGGCTGCGCCACAAGCTACTTTACGTGCTGTGCCGTTAAGTTTTGCAGAGCGATCTTTAGGTACAATTATAGCGTGAACACCTGCCGCGTCTGCACTACGTAGGCATGCGCCTAAGTTATGCGGATCGGTAATGCCATCAAGCACAAGTAAAAACGGTGTGTCTTCACGAGCGATTATCGCATCAAGATCTTTTTCATTAAATGTAGGAGCAGCTTTTACGTTGGCAATAATACCTTGATGCTGCTCACCTTTTGATTTGCTATCAAGGGCTTTACGCTGCATAAACTGTACTGAAATACCAAACTTACGTGCTTCATCAATAATCGGAGTTGAGCGTTTGTCGTCACGACCTTTAAGGGCGTAAATTTCTACAAAGCGCTCTGGCTCGCTTTCTAAAATTGCTTCAACAGAGTGAAAGCCAAAAATTAATTCATTACTCACGTATTATCTGCTCCTGGGCTAGTACTTTTACGGGCATTTTTGCCAGCTCTTTTAGGCTTTTTAACTGCCTTCTTTTTCGGCTTTTTCTTTACGGCAGTGTCTGCTGCTTTTTTATCTGCGGGTTTAGTAGCAGACTTATTTGCCGGTTTACCTTTGTCTTTATTCGCTGGCTTTTTTTTACCTTTTGGCTTGTCATCGCTGTGCGACTTTTTACCCGGTACTTTGCCTGCTTTTAATTGCGAACGCACACTTGCTGGCGCATGCTCAGATTTACCTGAACCTTTTTTTGGCGCACGACGACGTGAGTATCTGTCTTGTGCAACATCGCCTTTAAGCGTTAAGTTGATACGGCGATCGTCTAAACTAACCGACGCAACTTTTACTGTTACTTTATCGCCAAGGCGATAAACTTTGTGAGAGTGCTCACCTATTAGGGTGTGTTTTGCAGCATCATGCGCAAAAAACTCGTCGCCTAAATTAGTAACATGAATAAGCCCATCAATTTGTAAATCGTCTAAACGAATAAACAAACCAAAGTTAGTGACCGATGAAATAACACCGTCAAACTCGTCACCTACGTGATCTTGCATAAACTCACATTTAAGCCAATCCGCTACTTCGCGAGTTGCATCATCGGCGCGGCGCTCTGTGGTAGAACACTGCTCACCAAGTTGATCAACTTCGTCGTTGGTATAAGCGTATTCGCCAGACGTTTGCTGACCTTGTGCTTTTATAACTGCTTTAATAGCACGATGTACTACTAAATCTGGGTAACGACGTATTGGCGATGTAAAATGCGCATAAGCCGATAACGCTAAACCAAAGTGACCAATGTTATCTGGCTGATATACAGCTTGTTTCATTGAACGCAGTAGCATAGTTTGAATAAGCTCGGCTTCTGGGCGGTCACCTAGTCGCGCTAGTACTTGCGTTATTTCTTTTGGTGTTGGCTCGTCGCTTAATGTGCTTTCAATACCTAACTCGCCTAAAAACTTAGTAAAGTTACCTAGTTTTTCGCTGTCTGGTTCGTCATGCACACGATAAAGCGCGCTTGCTTCGTGCTTTTCAAGAATTTTAGCCGCCGATACGTTGGCTAAAATCATACATTCTTCAATTAGTTTGTGCGCATCGTTACGAATAACAGGCACTATTGATTCTATTTTACGCTGAGCGTTAAATACAAAACGTGTTTCTAGGGTTTCAAACTCAATGGCACCACGCTCTTGACGTGCTGCTTTAAGTGCCATGTACATTTGCTGTAAATCAGTTAAATGTGGCACAACGGCTGAGTATTCTTCACGTAGTTTTTCGTCGTTTTGTAAAATGGCATTTACTTTGGTGTAAGTTAAACGTGCATGCGAGTTCATTATCGCTTCGTAAAACTTATAACCCGAAAGTTTACCCGCGCTCGATACGGTCATTTCGGCAACCATACATAAGCGATCTACTTTTGGATTAAGCGAACATAATCCGTTAGAAAGCACTTTTGGTAGCATCGGAATAACTTGCTCAGGAAAATACACTGAGTTACCACGCAAAATTGCTTCTTTATTAAGCGGCGTGTTCATTCCTACGTAATGCGATACATCGGCAATGGCAACCCACAAGCGCCAGCCACCCGATTTTTTAGGTTCACAGTATACGGCGTCATCAAAGTCGCGAGCGTCTTCGCCATCAATGGTTACAAGTGGTAAGTCACGTAAATCTACACGGCCTTGTTTGTCAGCGTCTTCAACAAACTCACCTAGGTGAGCAACTTGTGCTTCAACTTCTTCTGGCCATACATGTGGAATATCGTGATTGCGCAGTGCGACTTCAATTTCCATACCTGGGGCTAAATGCTCACCAAGTACATCAATAATTTTACCTACCGCGTTCATGTTGCGGCTTGGATTTTGAGTGATTTTAACCTGCACCATTTGGTTATGGCGGGCACCGTTTTCGTTGCCTGGTAAAATCATTATATCTTGCGTTATGCGCGGGTCTTCAGCTACTACAACAGCAACACCATGCTCTACAAAGTAACGGCCAACAATTGGCGCGCGCTCGTTAGTAAGCACTTTTATAATACGTGCATCGCATTTTGAGCCAGAGCCACGTTTAGTGCCTTTAGCTAGTACAATGTCGCCATGTAACACCATATTCATTTGGTGCTTAGCAATAAACCAATCTTTACTCTCGCCTTCAACTTCTAAAAAGCCAAAACCGTCTCTGTGGCCTATTACTTTGCCTTTGGTTAAACCGGCTTCGTCAATTAGGGCATAGCATTTAAATTTATTAAAATACAGCTGTCCGTCACGCTCCATAGCGCGAAGGCGGCGTTTAAATGCTATTTGGCGTTCGTCATCGTTTACTGCTAGTTCTTCACATAATTGCGCGTAGTTAGCAGGCTTTGAACGCTCTTGAAGGTGAGTAAGTATAAACTCACGACTAGGGACTGGGTTTTCGTACTTTTCTTGTTCTCGACTGAGATTTGGATCTTGGTTTGACATTCACTATCTTGTTAGTTGGTTATGTAGGTATTTTAACCCATATAGTTATAATGAGACAGGTAAAAGCGATTAAACTTTTAAGAAAGCGCTTTTACCCTGCTGTTTACCTTGCTGTATAGTTTAAAAATCTAGCGCAATGGGGCTTAACGACCCCTTAACTGCAAAGTGTTTAATCATCTCGTAGCAATGCTAAAACCCTTTCGCGCTAAATATTTATTTATAACCTGAGCTCTGGATAATAAATCTATCTCGAGCAGCTATTTTCAGCGCTAACAGCGTTGAATATACTTACAATAGGCCAGCTATTGACGCGTAAATTCGCCTTGTTTTCACCGAAAATCTCTGGCTAGAGAAAATAAATTTAAATATCAACATGATTCAATACGTCAGTAAATCTCTTAACCAGAGTTCAGGTTATTTATACTATTTTTTTTGTAGGTTTTTCCAGAGCAGTTTGCTTATATTAT
>NZ_WTKW01000098.1:0-12932 GCF_011378745.1 Pseudoalteromonas sp. Z1A6 | reverse complement strand
GGCGCTTTTTTTATGCCATTAAACTCACTTTAGTTGAAATTAAGCCCGCAACCATTCACATTAGTTTATAACTTTCCCATAAAAGAACTCATTATGAAAACACCCTTATTAGCAATTTTTGCGAGCAGCCTTTTTGCTTTAAGTAATAGCGTATTCGCTGCAGAGACTCCTTTTGCCATTGCGATTCATGGTGGGGCAGGGACAATAGAAAAAGCACGATTTACACCCGCCCAAGAAAAGCAGTACCGCGCTAAATTAACAGAGGCTGTAGAGACAGGTTATAAAGTATTGCACCAAGGCGGTGAAAGTTTAGATGCGGTAACTGCGGCAATTACAGTATTAGAGCAATCGCCTTATTTTAATGCAGGGCGTGGAGCGGTATACACTTACGATGGCGGGCATGAGCTTGATGCATCCATAATGGATGGTCGAAACAGTGAAGCAGGCGCCGTTGCGGGTGTAAAGCATATTGAGAGCCCGATTAAATTAGCGCGTTTGGTCATGGATAACTCTGTACACGTAATGCTTAGTGGGCAAGGCGCTGAGGAGTTTGCTAAAGAGCAAGGTGTTGAACTTGTCGAAAATAACTTATTTGATACCGAGCCTCGTTACAAAGCGCTTTTAAAAGCAAAACAAAAATTAGATAAAGCCAAAGCAACCAGTAAAGAGTACCAAGCCGCGCACAAAGCATTGCCTAACTCTTACAAAATGGGCACGGTTGGCGCAGTGGCGCTTGATAAAAACGGTAATTTAGCGGCAGGTACATCCACAGGTGGTATGACGGCAAAACGTTATGGCCGTGTAGGTGACGCGCCGGTAATTGGTGCTGGGACATTTGCTGAAAACGAATCGTGCGCAGTATCGGCAACAGGGCACGGTGAATATTTTATTCGCTATAACGTAGCGAGCGATATATGTGCGCGTGTTAAGTATCAAGGTAAAACCATAGCTGAAGCTGGAGATGAAGTTATAAACGGTGTGCTTAAGCCAATTGGTGGCACTGGTGGCGTTATTATTATTGATACTAAGGGGAATATTAGCTTGCCGTTTAATACCTCTGGCATGTATCGGGCAAGTAAATCGAATACGCAAGCGACCTACGTGGGCATTTTTAACGACGAATAAGCCAAAGTAATTTAATTAACCTCAACTCTGGTTAAGAGATTTACTAACATATTGAACCACAATGATATTTTAATTCATTTATTGCTAGCCAGTTATTTTCAGTGCAGTTAGCGCTGAAAATAACTGCTTGAGATAGATTTATTATTCGCAGTTTAGGTGAATCGCAGCGTTTATATAACAAACAACCCCGTGTTATGCATTTTGTAGGATTAACCCCGGCCGTTTAATTTGATACAATTATGGCTCTTTAACTAATTTTGTAAGGTATGCGGGTGGTAAACCTAGGTCAGTTGTTTGGCGAGCTAAAAACGTGCTTGAAAAAAGATCAATTCATTTTCAAAAAACGCTTACATGGCGTAAAAAAAATAACGGATGAAAACAAGCATGCCAACGCGCTTGAAAAAATAGCGGCTGATATAACCCGTAGCCAAGAATTACGCGATAAACGCTTAGCGGGCCTTCCTAAAGTGACTTACCCTGAGCAATTGCCAGTAAGTCAAAAAAAGGAAACAATTAAAGACGCCATTGCAAATAACCAAGTGGTTATTATTGCCGGTGAGACGGGCTCAGGTAAAACAACTCAAATACCTAAAATGTGTTTAGAGCTTGGTCGTGGTGTTGATGGCTTAATAGGCCATACTCAACCACGCCGACTCGCTGCGCGAACGGTGGCTAACCGTATTGCTGAAGAAATGAAGTGCGAACTTGGTCAGCAAGTCGGTTTTAAAATTCGTTTTAGCGATCAGGTTTCTAATAATACGTACGTTAAACTCATGACTGACGGTATTTTACTGGCAGAAATTCAGCAAGATCGATTTTTAAACCAATACGACACCATAATTATAGATGAAGCGCATGAGCGTAGTTTAAACATCGACTTTATTTTAGGTTACTTAAAAAACCTACTTCCAAAACGTCCCGATTTAAAAATAATAATTACGTCTGCAACCATCGATCCTGAGCGCTTTTCAAAGCATTTTAATGATGCGCCCATTATAGAAGTATCGGGCCGTACTTTCCCTGTTGATGTGCGTTACAACCCAACGGCCGATATTAATAAAGAAGATATGGAAGCCGAGGGCGATCAGCTACAAGGTATTTTTGATGCTGTTGACGAGCTGTGCGCGGAAGGTCCTGGCGACATACTGATATTTTTAAACGGTGAGCGTGAAATACGCGATACCGCTGATGCACTTAGCAAGCGTAATTTAAAACACACTGATGTATTACCACTTTACTCGCGCTTATCTAACGCAGAGCAAAACCGTATATTTGCGCCACATTCTCGTCGTCATATTATTTTATCGACCAACGTAGCCGAAACGTCACTAACCGTGCCTGGTATTCGTTATGTCATAGATCCAGGTACTGCGCGTATAAGCCGCTACAGTTATCGTACAAAAGTTCAGCGCCTGCCAATAGAACCTATATCGCAAGCAAGTGCTAATCAGCGTATGGGTCGTTGTGGACGTGTTGAAGCGGGTATTTGTATTCGCTTGTACTCTGAGGATGATTTTTTATCGCGCCCAGAGTTTACCGACCCTGAAATACTGCGTACTAATCTTGCCTCAGTCATTTTGCAAATGTTGGCACTCGGGCTTGGTGATATGGCGCAATTTCCGTTTGTGCAAGCACCAGATAGCCGTAATATAAGTGATGGTTTATCGTTATTAGAAGAACTACAAGCAGTAAAACCAGACAAACGTGATAGTAAAACGAGTTTAACCGCTTCAGGTAGAGAACTCAGCCGATTACCGGTAGACCCTCGTTTAGCTAAAATGGTGCTCACAGCTCACAAACTTGGCGCATTGCGTGAAGTGATTGTTATTGTGGCGGCGCTGTCGATTCAAGATCCACGCGAACGCCCGCAAGAAAAACGTGCTGCAGCTAACGAAAAACACGGTCGCTTTGACGACCCAGATTCAGACTTTATCGCTTTTTTGAACTTATGGAATTACTTAGAAGAGCAGCAAAGCGAGCTGACTAACGGCCAGTTTAGAAAGCTGTGTCAAAAAGATTTCCTAGCCTATATGCGTTTGCGTGAGTGGCAAGATATTGTTTATCAAATAAGTACTGTGTGTAACGAAATGGGCATGAAAGCAACCAGCCAAGCGGCTGATGGCGAACTTGTTCATAAAGCGTTATTAAGCGGAATGCTGAGCCATATTGGCTTTAAAGATGAGAAGCAAATATACAAAGGTGCACGTAATAGTCAGTTTCATATTTTTCCGGGTTCAGGTTTATTTAAAAAGAGTCCTAAATGGATCATGTCAGCGGAGCTGGTAGAAACCAGTAAATTATATGCCCGCACAAATGCAAAAATAGACATTAACTGGGTAGAACCATTAGCACAGCATTTAGTAAAACGTAGCTACACAGAGCCACACTGGGAGAAAAAGCCAGGTGCGGTAATCGCGTTTGAGCAGCAAACTTTGTACGGCTTACTTGTTGTAAATAAACGCCGCTGTGTTTATAGCAATATTGACCCTAAAGTGAGCCGAGAGCTTTTTGTACGCACTGCATTAGTTGAGCAAGAGCTGGGCTTAAACGAGGGCTTTTTAGCGTTTAACAGTGAGCTTATTGAAGATATTCAAGTACTGGAAAATAAGTCTCGTCGTCGTGATATTTTAGTTGATGAGCAAACGTTATTTGAGTTTTACGATAAAAAAATACCCAAAGAAATTAATAACCGCGCTGCATTTTTAAAATGGTATAAAACACAAAAACAACAAAATAAACATTACTTACACATGACCCGTGAAGAGCTAATGCAGCATGGTGCAAGTAATATCACTGAGTTTGACTACCCTGACACATGGCAGCAAGACAATATTATATTACCGCTTGCTTATCATTTTGACCCAGGACAAGCGGTTGATGGTGTTGCGGTGCAAATACCGGTAGCACTGTTGAATCAAGTACAAGAGAGTGGTTTTGACTGGCATATACCTGCATTTAGACATGAGCTAATAAGTGGGCTTATAAAGTCATTGCCTAAATCGCTTCGCCGTAATTTTGTGCCAGCACCAAATTATGCAGATGCAGTACTTGCAGCTATTGAGCCAATGCAAGGTAGCTTAATTGATGCTTTAGCTACGCGCTTATTAAGAATGACAGGTGTGAGAGTTGATGCAGAAGCGTGGGATTTAACCGCGCTTGCACCGCATTTACGATTGCAGTTTGAAGTACGTGATGAACACGATAAGTTACTTGCTCGTGGACTTGATTTAGCCAAACTTAAAGCAGAGCTGCAAGGTGAAGTAACCGAAACACTGTCTAAAGTAGCCGATAAAGGCATTGAAAAATCAGACCTAACACAATGGGACTTTGGTGAGCTGCCAGCGTCATATGTTAAAAAACAAGGTCAATACGAAATAAAAGCATACCCTGCGCTGGTGGATAAAAAATCAGCCGCTGCAGTGGAGCTTTTTGATAGTGAAGCAAAAGCGCAGCAAGCGCATCAACAAGGTTTGCGCCGTTTAGTATTGTTAAATGTGCCGTCGCCAATTAAGTACTTACAACAAAACTTACCGAATAAGGCAAAGCTGGGTTTGTACTTTAATCCATTTGGTAAAATAGCTGATTTAATTGATGATTGTATCGCCGCAGGTGTTGATAGCTTATTAGTGAAACACGGCGATATACGCGACGAAAAAGCATTTGAAACAGTAAAAGAGCAAATACGAGGTGAGCTAGGTGATGCCGTTGTATCGATTGCAACGCAAGTTGAGCAAGTATTAAGTATTGCGCACGCACTGCATAAAAAAATGAAAGGGCGCGTTGATTTAACCATGATAACCGCGCATGGCGATATAAAATCACAGCTTGAGTCACTTATATTTAAAGGTTTTGTGAGCGCGCATGGCGCAGATAAAATAACGGATTTAATTCGTTATTTAAAAGCGATTCAAAAACGTTTAGAGAAGCTGCCTGTGGATCCAAATCGTGATAGGTTATGCGTACTAGAGTTGGATAAAGTTGCTCAAGAGTACAAAAAAGTAGTTAATAAAACGCCTAAAGGCTTGCCTATTCCACAAGAAGTAACCGCTATTTTTTGGATGCAACAAGAGCTTAGAGTGTCGCTATTTGCTCAAACACTTGGCACGCCTTACCCAATATCTGCTAAACGGGTACTCAATGCGATAAAAGAGATAGAATAAAACTTGCATTTTCTATTAAGCTTAGTACCTTAATAGGAGGATTTATTTTTGTTTTGAAAAGGAAGTGACATAGTTATGTCCTCATCGATTGAACATAAAACAAAGCGACTTTTAGTGGTAGACGACGAGTATTTTAATTTTGAAATGCTCAAAGCAGCACTCGCGTCGAAATTTGATGTTAGTTATGCAGATTCAGGGCAAAGCTGTCTTGCATCGGCAATTGCGAGTCCGCCAGATATAATTTTGCTTGATGTTTGTATGCCTGGTCTTGATGGTTATGATACATGCCGAATGCTGAAACACACACCTGAAACAAAAAATATTCCTGTTGTTATGGTATCGGGCCTAGAGTCTCCATCTGAAAAACAAGCAGGGTTTGACGCTGGTTGTAACGCATATGTTGTAAAGCCATTTTCAGTGGGTGCTTTGTTGGAAGAAATTAACACGGTTTTTTAGAGGTAACGTATGTTTACTGATGATAAGCGAAATTTTAGACGCATGCAGATCAATACACCTGCAAATTTAACAACGATAGAACCAATAGCGGGTTTAAGTTTTGCCGCAGAGTGCGTGGATTTAAGTGCAACAGGTTTATCAATTCATTTAGATGAATTACTTGAACCTAATACATTACTGACGGTGAACATTGATTCAACTCACCCAAGTATTGCGCCTTTAAATGCAACAGCAAAAGTAATACGTGCCAGCAAAGAAGATGATGGCACGGTAACAGCAGGTCTTGAAATCATTCAGTTTAACTAACTTGAATCCAGTTAAACTCAATAGTAGATATTAAAAAACCTTACAGATTAAGCCTTTTAAGTAAAAGCCTTCAGGGTAGCTGCCAGCAATTGGGTGATCAGCTGCCTGGTTTAATCGCTCCATTATAAGTAGGTCTTTACCTGCATCAAGTGCTGCATCGGCTACTACTTTTTGAAATAAGTTTTGTTCCATTAAACCAGAGCATGAGAACGTTAGTAATGTTCCACCTGGTTTTAGTATTTGCATGGCAATCATGTTGATATCTTTGTAACCACGACACGCACCGGTTAGCTGCGCTTTATTATCAGCAAACTTTGGTGGGTCCATTACGATGGTATCAAACTGTCTACCTTCGTCGCGGTATTGGCGTAGTAACTTAAATACATCCTGCTTAACAAAACTTACTTTATTTAAATCTAAGTTATTATGCTCAACATTACGTTTTGCTGTATCTAAAGCGGGTTGAGATACGTCTACGTTAGTTACATGCTCACATCCACCACGCAGGGCGTACAACGAAAATGTACCTGTATAACTAAAACAGTTAAGTACCGTTTTACCCTTTGAGAAGCGCTCAAGTGCGGCGCGGCTATCGCGCTGGTCTAAATAAAAGCCTGTTTTATGTCCATCAATTATATCGACTTCAATTTTAAAACCGTTTTCCTCAATAAGTACCGGCTGTGTTGGTTCGTTACCCCAAAGAGCGCCTTTTATTGGCTCTAAGCCTTCTTTAGTGCGTACTTCTACGTCTGAGCGCTCGTAAATGCTAGAACCTGGGAAAATAGACATCAACGCGCCAACAATCTCGCCTTTATGACGCTCGGCACCCGCACTTAGTAGCTGACACACTAATACATTATCAAACTTATCGATTGTAACGCCTGGTAAGTAATCAGATTCAGCAGCACATAATCGAAACCCTGTTAATCCGCCTTCTTCTATTACTTGGCTACGTGCTTCTAATGAGCGACGTAAACGGCGTTCAAAAAAGTTTTGATCAATTACTTCTTTTTCGTCAAAGCTCCAAACACGTGCACGAATTTGTGAGTGAGGGCTGTAAGCAGCAGTTGCTAAAAACTTACCTTCGCTATCGTGAATCGTTACTGTGTCGCCTAATCCAGGTTTACCTTTAATTTTTTTGATGGCTTTTGAAAATAACCAAGGGTGTTTTCTTTTTAATGATTTATCGCGACCAGCTTGTAGGTAAACGGCAGATGACATAAGGCTTCTCAGTAGTAATAAATAAGCGCTGTATTTTAGTCAAGCAAGGAGCAACATACAATGAATGTTTTGCAAGGTGGGCATAAAGCACGGTAAAGTACGGATAATTTATCGATTCATTAGCTTTTGGAACCTAATAGTGCCTGACGCCGTTTTAAGCCCCGATTTAAAAATACTTAATTCACAATGTAGAGAATTTATAACCTCTTTAGTGCATGCCGATGTTGCTCACGATATTACCCATATAGAACGCGTGGTGCGCGTTGCAATACAGTTATGTAATGCGGAGCAGGCAAACATGTCAGTTGTATTACCTGCAGCGTGGATGCACGACTGTGTGGCGGTGGCTAAAAACCACCCTGATCGTGCAAAAGCCTCTACTATGGCAGCCGATAAGGCATTGGAATTTTTAAAATCTATTAATTATGACGAGTCACTTTTTGATGAGATTCATCATGCCATTGCCGCTCATAGTTTCAGCGCAAATATAAAAATTAAAACAGTTGAAGCGCAAATAGTACAAGATGCTGACAGAATGGATGCATTGGGCGCTATTGGGGTGAGTCGATGCATGAAAGTAGGCGGATCAATTTCTCGGCTATTGTACAATCCAGAAGACCCTTTTTGTGTTGAACGCGAGGCTGATGATAAAACATACACGCTTGATCACTTTTTTATAAAGTTATTACATATTGCCGATAGTATGAATACGCCATCTGCTAAAGCAGAAGCGAACAGGCGTACAAGGTATATGCATGACTTTTTAGAGCAATTAAAGTCAGAAATAGGTGAGTAACGTGAATAATACAAGCATACCTAAATTATCTGGGATTGATCATTGCCATTTAAATGTTGATAACTTGGTTGATGCCGTTAAGTGGTATGAGCGTGTTTTAGGTTTTAGTGTAGTACCCGAGCTTGCCTTTTGGGATGAGGACGGACGCGGCCCTTTAACACTTGAAGATACTAGTTCAACAACTCGTTTAGCACTTTTTGAAGGTGAGGGGCGTAGTAAAGGGATTGCATTTTTGGCCTCAGGGGATCAATTTATTCAATGGCGTAATCATCTTGAGGGTTTAAACATAAAAGCAGTGCTAGCGGATCATGGTGTAACGTTTTCTATGTACTTTAAAGATGAAAGCGGTAATAGCCATGAAATTACCTCACATGACTATCGTTATATAAAGTCTTACTATCCAAATGTTGAGCTTGGCTCTCACAGCGCTAAAAAGAATTAGCTTTCTTGATTTGAATTTTTTATAGCAAGAATATCGTCTAAGTTTTTCACAAATAGTTCGATTAGAGCGGGATCAAAATGAGCTCCTGCTTGCTCTTGCATATGCAAAACTGTTTTCTCTACACTCCATGCCTCTTTATAAGGGCGTTTTGAAGTCAGAGCATCAAAAACGTCAGCAACGGCAACAATTCTACCTTCAATTGATATTTCTTCGCCTTTGATCCCGTTAGGATAGCCTGAACCATCCCATTTTTCGTGGTGTTCAATAGCAAGTTTATGAGCGAGTTGTAATAATGGCGATGAAGAATTTGCTAATATTTGTGCACCAATTATGGCGTGTTTCTTCATATGTTCAAACTCTTCAAAAGTTAACTTTCCTGGCTTGAGTAAGATAGCATCAGGGATACCTATTTTCCCAACATCGTGCATTGGGGCGGCTTGGCGTAAAAGCTCTGCACTTTGCTCATCCATACCTAGCGCTAATGCTAATACTTTGCTGTATTGGCTCATACGCACTATATGTTCGCCAGTGTCAGTATCTTTATATTCAGCAGCACGGCCTAGGCGTTGTACTAAATCTACATGTGCTTGTTTTAATTGCTCAGCTTGCACTAGCGACAAGTGAGTTTTAACTCTAGCTCTTACAATAGCAGGGCTTATTGGCTTAGTAATATAATCTACGGCGCCTAACTCAAAACCTTTATATTCATCGCTTTCATCACCAAGTGCAGTTACAAAAATAATTGGGATGTGTGATGTTTTAGGGTTACCTTTAACTATTTGACATACTTCAAAACCATTCATATCTGGCATCATTATGTCGAGCAAGATTAGCTTTGGTAGTTCTTTTTCAAGTAGTGCCAATGCGGCATCACCCGATTTAGCAAACGACATACGATATTGATTACCTAACACTTCGCGCATTACTTTTAGATTTGCAGGCTCATCGTCAACAATTAATACTCGTGGCCTATCTGTTGTAAAATCCATTAATTAATACTCATTGTTTGTTAGTTTTTCAAGTAAGGTTTCTAGTATTACGTGTGCTTTATCAAAATCAAATTCATCAAAGGCCTCGGCTATAGCATCAACTTCATTTTTATAGATTGAAGGTGCGCCGCGTTGCAGCTTTGCTAATAGCTCATCATTTAGCTCTGCATTTTGTGCATCTTGATAAAGCGTCTTACACAGTGACTTAATTTCATCAATTGATAGCGTGTCAGAACTATTATCTTCAGGCTTACTACTTGGCTTATCGCAAGTATTAGATGATAGCAATTGTGAGATGACAAGTAGCTCGTTTTTTATATCCTCTAAAGTACTAATAACTTTAGCGTCACTTTGTTTTTGCTCTAAATCGGTTAATAACTTCATTAATGTTATTAGACCTAAGTTACCAGCAACACCTTTAAGTGTGTGAATGGTGCTATCGACATCTTTTATGTTTGATAATTTATCACTGAATAATGTTTCGAACCGTTTATTACTGTCACTAATAAATTTAGTAATCTCTGTAAGTTGTTTACACTTAGAACCCCAAAGGGCTAACCCTTTTTCAAAATCTATATGCTGCGCTTTAGGATCGCTTTGCGATATAACCATTTCTTTTGCAATACCAAGACCAAGCACTTGTGCTATTTCTTGGTTTAGCTGATTTATATCGACGGGTTTATTTGCAAAGCCATTCATGCCTGCTTTTTTAGCCGTAAGCTTATCTTGTTGTAATACACTGGCTGTGAGCGCGATAATTGGCGTGTATTTAATTTGTCTTTGATTTTCTATTGCTCTTATTTTTTGTGTTGCCTCTATGCCATCACACAATGGCATATGTATATCCATTAAAATGACATCAAAGTCTTGTTCTTCAAATACTTTAATCGCTTCAAGTCCGTTAGATGCCTTGGTAACTGCATGTTGATCGCGTGACAGGAGTAAAGAAAGTAGTTCTGTATTTTGCTCTATATCGTCAACTACTAACACCCTAAGTGCAGGCAGTTGTGTGTGTAGACCATCAAAATGATCTATTTTAGTTTCGTCACCTAAAGTAAGCGGCAATGAAAAGTAAAAGCAGGTGCCTTTACCTAGCTCACTTACTAAGTTTATTGTTCCGCCCATAAGCTCTACAAGTTGTTTGCTTATGGTAGTACCAAGACCTGTACCACCAAAACGGCGAGTAGTAGTACCATCGGCTTGTTCGAAAGGTTGAAACACTGCTTGAATACGATCTTTTGCAATACCAATACCGGTATCTTGCACTTCAAAAAACAGATGCTGATTTTGTGTTATAGCAACAGTTACGGTAACAGAGCCTTTTTCGGTAAACTTAATAGCATTACCAATTAAATTAGTAAGTACTTGCCTGAGTCGATCTGGGTCACCGTAATAAGTAGCACTTACTGATTCTTTAATATGAAGTTTAAGTTCTAAATCTTTCTTTTTAGCTTCTAACCAAAAAGTAGAAATAATACTGTCTATTACTGGCTTTAAACTAAAGTGTATTGGCTCAATAGTGAGCTTACCGCGCTCTAGTTTTGCGGAATCGAGAATTTCATTTAATAATCTAAGTAATGAACGCGCTGCATTATTTACGGTCACTAAATGTTTTTGTTGTTCTTGATCAAGTGGGGTATCCATTAACAAGTCACTAAAACCTATTATAGAATTCATAGGGGTGCGTATTTCATGGCTCATATTAGCCATAAAAGATTGCTTTGCATAAGCAGCTTCTTCAGCTTTAAATTTAGCTTGCTCTAGTTTTTCTTCATATTCTTTGCGTTCTGTAATATCGACTAAAACACCATCAATCCACTTTGCTTGGCCTTGGGGGTCAAAGTCGATGCTGCCTTTATCTAAAAGCCATAAGATTTTACCGCTTCTGTGGCGAATTCTGTATTCGATTGAATACTGACGTTTCTCTTCTACGGCTTTTGTGACGGCATCTACAATAGGTTGCTGGTCTGATTTTAAAACTAGATCGTTAAATTCAATGCAATGTTCAGTAAATTCATTAGGGTTATAACCCGTTAACTCGTTGATGCTCGGGCTGATAAAAAGCATGGTCCAGTTATCATCAAATTTACACCTAAAAGCCACACCTGGCATGTTATCCATTAAAGAGCGATACTTTTGTTCTTTTTCCTCTAGGCTTTTTTGTAAAGCTCGTTGCTCTGATAAGTCTGTTATGAAGCCTACGTATAGAGGATTTTGCCCTGGCTGATTAACTTCTCCAATCCCCAAACGAATCGGGAATAAGTGGCCATTTTTATGCTTTGCAAAAATTTCACGGTTAACACCGATTACTTTACCTAAATCAATATTTTTAGCTTTAGAAAGGTAGCTATCGTGATGCATCGCGATAGCATCATCCATTAGCATTTTAATATTATGATTTTGTACTTCATTTTCGTGCCAGCCAAAAATTTTACTGGCTGATTCGTTAAAGCTCAAAATAATGCCGGTGTGATCAATCGTTACGATTCCATCAATGGCTGTGCCTAAAATTGCGTTTAAGCGAGACTCGTCGGCTGACTTTTCTTCAAGTAACATTTTATATCTGACCATGCCATTAAGTACCGCTACTACGCTTGTAATGGCAATCGTTGCAGTTGCAACCGCGATGGCTACAAAAGTGAGCCCAGCAGAAGCATTTGCGTCGTCATATAAAAGAGGAGATGTTGCAACAAAGCGTGTAGATGCCATGCCCATATAATGCATAGCAGCAACAGCAAAGCCTAATATTGTAGCGCTGATGGCTCTATTTTGTAGGTATGATAGTTTTGGAAAAAATTTTTCAAGATTAAAGCGGCTATATAACGCTATAAACGAAAGAGCGACGGCAACTAAAATTGAAAGGCCAAAGGTCAGTGGGTCATAGCGCAACATTGGGGAAAGCTCCATTGCAGCCATACCGCTGTAATGCATTGTACCAATACCAGCCCCTAGTAAGATGGAGCAAATGCTGAGCACTCTAAAGTTTCCATCACTATTTACAAGTATTGATACTGCATACTGACATGCTAATAAAGCAGGAAGAAAAGAGAGTAGTGTGATTGTTGGATCGTAGCTTATATTAGTACATAGCGAAAAAGCTAACATACCTATAAAGTGCATACTCCAAATACCAGAAGAAAATACAGTTGCTGCGGTTATATTTGCTAAACGTTGATAACGAGGGAATTTAGTCTCTTTTGCTAAATCAATGAGCTTTGTAGTAAAAAAAGCAGCAAAAATGGCTATTAATACAGACATTGAGACTAGAAGAGGGTCGTAAACCCCATTGAGTATTAGGCTTGGATCTTGGTCTGTAATGAAGAAAGCTGATAGCATAACGGCTCGAAATATAATCTTTATTTTACAAGTTTAATCTAATTTACTAATAAATGAACCGTTATTTCTAATCGCGCTATAAAGTGACGAATTCTAACCAA
>NZ_WTKW01000097.1:0-13076 GCF_011378745.1 Pseudoalteromonas sp. Z1A6 | reverse complement strand
TTTTTTAAAGATAAATGCTATCACTTAAAATTAAATTTTCTAATTTACTCTTAGTTATAAATACCAGTGGGTTAACGCAGGGCTGTTAGCCGGGCCACTAGGTTATATTCTCAAGCAAGGCTTAAAAATTCTAATGGTGTGCAGAGGCTTGGTGTATTGTGTGCTGATCCTATTTATTTGGCTTATTACTGATTTTTTTGTACCTCATTTGCAGTTAGGCTTCCCAAAATCCATATTAATAAAAAAGATCAGCTAATAACCAACCATTGATTGTTTATAAGGCCAAGATCAGCGAAAATAGTCTTCAATTACGATTAACATAACGGATCGCATGTGAAGGGCCAATTTAGGGCTTTTCTGATGGTGTGTTGAGCTTTCGAGGTTGCTCTATACCAATTTTATTAAAAACAAGATCGTTCTAGCGTATTAAATAACTCACTAACTACGTTAAAAATTATTCATAGAGAATAACTCTATGTGATAATTTCGCCTTGTTATTGCGCTATTTTATTATCGCTATAATAGAACGCTAATTTAATGCAATTGGTATTATTTAAGCCTTGAAAGCTCAGCATACTTAAAGTGGATAATATCCGTATACAAACTAAAAGAACTTTTTTAATGGCAGATCAAAATCTCCTTAGCGAAATTAATAAACGACGAACCTTTGCTATCATCTCTCACCCAGATGCTGGTAAAACAACCATTACCGAAAAAGTATTGTTATTCGGACAAGCTATTCAACGAGCCGGCACTGTAAAAGGCCGTGGCTCTAACCAGCATGCAAAGTCTGACTGGATGGAAATGGAAAAAGAGCGTGGTATATCTGTTACTACCTCTGTAATGCAGTTTCCATATAACAACGCACTTGTTAATTTACTTGATACTCCAGGACATGAAGATTTCTCGGAAGATACTTACCGCACATTAACTGCGGTAGATTCGTGTTTAATGGTTATTGATGCGGCAAAGGGTGTAGAAGATCGTACCCGTAAGCTAATGGAAGTTACACGCCTGCGTACAACGCCAATTGTTACGTTTATGAATAAATGTGACCGTGAAATTCGCGACCCAATGGAAGTGCTTGACGAAGTTGAAACAGAGCTAAATATTGCCTGTGCACCCATTACTTGGCCAATTGGCTGTGGTAAAGAGTTCAAAGGTGTTTATCACATTCATAATGACGAAGCTGTTTTATACAAAACAGGTCAGGGTCATAAAATTCAAGAAGTTCGTACCATTAAAGGTCTTGATAACCCAGAACTTGATATTGCCATTGGTGAAGATTTAGCTGCGCAATTACGCGATGAGCTTGAGCTTGTTATTGGCGCATCAAACGAATTTGATTTAGATCTGTTTTTAGCAGGTGAGCTTTCGCCAGTTTATTACGGTACCGCACTTGGTAACTTTGGTGTTGACCACGTTTTAGATGGTTTAACTAAATGGGCACCAACGCCACTGCCTCGTGAAACCGAAGACAGACTTATTGTTGCAACTGAAGAAAACTTTACTGGTTTTGTATTTAAAATTCAGGCCAACATGGACCCTAAACACCGTGACCGTATTGCATTTATGCGTATTGTATCGGGTAAGTACAGCCAAGGCATGAAAATGAATCACGTGCGAATTGGCAAGCAAGTGAGCATTTCTGATGCGGTAACCTTTATGGCGGGCGATCGTGAGCGCGCAGCTGACGCTTACGCGGGCGATATTATTGGTTTGCATAACCACGGTACCATTCAAATTGGTGATACGTTCACACAAGGCGAAAAACTTAAATTTAGCGGTATCCCTAACTTTGCGCCTGAATTATTCCGCCGTATTCGTCTTCGCGATCCACTTAAGCAAAAGCAATTATTAAAAGGCTTAGTACAGCTTTCTGAAGAAGGTGCTGTGCAAGTATTTAGACCGCTTATAAACAACGATTTAATTGTGGGCGCGGTAGGTGTACTTCAGTTTGATGTAGTTGTAGCGCGCTTAAAAGCCGAATATAACGTAGATGCTATTTACGAAGGTGTAAACGTAAATACAGCGCGTTGGGTAAGCAGCGACGATGTTAAAAAGTTTGAAGACTTTAAGCGCAAGTGCGAAAGTAATTTAGCACTCGATGGTGGCGATAACTTAACTTACATTGCGCCGAGCCGTGTAAATCTTAATTTATCAGTAGAGCGTTACCCAGAAGTGACATTTAACCACACTCGCGAAAACTAGAATCGACTGACTACAGTTAACTGAAAGCCTGCTTTGGCGGGCTTACAAAGGTAAAAAATATGAATATTCGTACTATTTTAATCGAAAAAGCCATTGCCGCTATGGCGGGCGCAGGCTTACCTGAAGATACAAACCCAGCAGTAACACAAAGCACACGTCCACAATTTGGTGATTACCAAATTAATGCAGCAATGGGCGCGGCTAAAAAAATGAAAAGCAATCCACGTGAGCTTGCGCAAAAAATTATAGATAATCTTGATGTAAGCGATATTGCTCAAAAGACTGAAATTGCTGGCCCAGGTTTTATTAATATTCATTTAAAGCCTGAGTTTTTAGCTCAAAGCGTACAAGCCGCTAACAGTGATGCAAAGCTTGCTGTAAACGAGCATGCTAACCCGCAAAAAGTGGTTGTTGACTATTCATCACCAAACCTTGCTAAAGAAATGCACGTAGGCCATTTACGTTCAACCATTATTGGTGACTCAATTGTACGTGCGCTTGAATTTAGAGGTGATACGGTTGTACGTCAAAATCACATGGGTGATTGGGGCACGCAATTTGGTATGTTAATCGCGCATTTAGAAGATCAAATTAGCCAAGGTGTTGATTTAGATTCTGTAGCGCTTGCTGATTTAGAAACCTTTTACCGCGATGCTAAAAAACGCTTTGACGACGAAGAAGGCTTTGCTGATAAAGCACGTAATTACGTTGTTAAATTACAAGGCGGCGATGCGCACTGTGAAAAACTTTGGAAACTGTTTATAGCTACCTCAGTTAAGCACTCTGAAGAAGTATACAAGCGTTTAAATGTAACACTTACTCAAGCTGATATTATGGCTGAAAGCGCATACAACGCAGAACTTAACGATATTATTAGCCTACTTAAAGATAAAAATATTGCAGTAGAGTCGCAAGGCGCGCAAGTTGTGTTTTTAGATGAACTTGCCAACAAAGATGGTGAACCATCTGCGTTTATCGTACAAAAATCTGGCGGTGGTTTTTTATATGCAACAACAGATTTAGCGGCATGTGATTACCGTTCAAATAAATTAGGTGCTGATCGTATCTTAATTTTTGTAGATGCACGTCAAAATCTACACTTTAATCAAGTAGAGCTTACAGCGCGTAAAGCCGGTTTATTACGAGACGAAACAAGTTACGAGTTTTGCCCGTTTGGCACCATGATGGGCGCCGATAACAAACCATTTAAAACACGTACTGGCGGCACAGTAAAACTTGCTGACTTATTAGAAGAATCAATTAACCGTGCAGCTGCAAAACTAGCTGAACGTGAATCGGATTTAAGTGATAACGATCGCAGTGAGATTGCACGTAAAGTAGGTATTGGCGCAGTTAAATACGCCGACCTTTCTAAGCACCGTACCAGCGATTACATTTTTAACTGGGACAGCATGCTAAGCTTTGAAGGCGCAACCGCTCCTTATTTACAATATGCTTATACACGTATACGCAGTATTTTCCGCAAATCAGGCGTTGATGCAGCTACATTAAATTCAGATGTTGCAATTATTGAGCCTCAAGAAAAAGCACTAGCACTTAAGCTACTACAGCTTGAAGAAGTACTTGATTTAATGATCAGCGAAGCAACACCGCACGTACTATGTGGTTACTTATATGAGCTAGCAAGCTTATACATGACATTTTACGAAGCCTGCCCAGTACTTAAAGAGGGCGTAGAGCCAAGCGTGCGCGATAGCCGCTTAGTGCTGTGTAATTTGGTTTCTAAAACACTAGAAACGGGATTAGATTTGCTAGGCATTGAAGTTATGGAGCAAATGTAATCACCGTCGTATTTTAACCTAATACTGCGTTATCCAATCCGACTTACCCTAATCACATACAAACCGTATGCTCATAGGGATAAGTCAGGTTGGACGCCTTGTCTTAGGCTAAACTACTTAGGTGAACCGTCTGCTGCGTGTAGTTCGCTTTGACTGTGTTGTCGTGCTTTTTTAGCCTAAGTCACATACTAAATGTATGCTCCTTGGCATAAAAAAGCACTCCGTCTTGTCAGCACTTCTACACTTGCAGATATCTGAGTTGTGTAGTTTACGTTGTAGGTTGGGTTGAGTGAAACGAAACCCAACGATACGCCTGAGACTCTATGTTTATTGCTATCGAATGCACCTGAGGCTCTGTGTTTATTGCTATCGATAAACCTGAGACTCTATGTTTACTGCTATCGAATACACTCGAGACTCGGTGTTATTGCTATCGCATGCACCTGAATCTTAATATTTGTTACTACTCAACATCCATTGTTTTAAGCTCGCTACTCTAAGCTCTTTTCTAAGGCTTTATTTAAAGGACTTGTTATGAAACTCGAAGATATCCGCCGTGAATACCTGCAAGACGCGTTAAGCGAAGATAACTTGCAAGATGATCCATTCAAGCAGTTTGAAACATGGCTTGAGCATGCAGTGGCAAGCCAGTTACCCGATCCAACTGCGATGGTTGTAGCAACTGTTGATGAAACCGGTCAACCTTCACAGCGCATTGTGCTTTTAAAGCATCTGGATGATAACGGTTTTGTATTTTTTACCAATACAGGTTCGCGTAAAGCGCAAGAGCTTAAAGGTAATAACAAAATATCGCTGCACTTTCCGTGGCACCACATGGAACGCCAAGTTATTGTATATGGCGAGGCTAAACCATTACCTATCTCTGCTGTGGCAAAGTACTTTTTATCTCGTCCTAAAGAAAGCCAATTAGCTGCATGGGCATCAGCGCAAAGTCGTCCGGTGTCATCACGTAAAGTACTAATGGAAACCTTCGCCAACATGAAAAGTAAGTTTGCTAAAGGTGAAATTCCATTGCCTGATTTTTGGGGCGGATATTGTGTAGTACCCACTAAAATTGAGTTTTGGCAAGGTGGGGCGCATCGTTTGCATGATCGCTTTATATATCAGCGCCAAGCAGATAACAGCTGGCAAATTACACGCTTAAACCCTTAATTAAAAGATGAGTAAGTAACCGTGCAATTTATTGACTCTCATTGCCACCTCGACTTTAGCGAGTTTGATTCGAATCGTGAATCGCTCATAAGTGAGTGTGTAGCAAAGGGAGTTAATCAGTTTGTTGTGCCGGGTATTACGCTTGCTCAATCACATACTCTCATAAAACTCAAAGCAACTTACCCAAGTATAAAAATAGCCGCAGGGCTACATCCTTACTTTTTAGAGCAACATAACGAATCGCACATAGAAGCGTTATTTGAATTCGCGACTACAAATAAACATCAGCTGGTTGCTATTGGGGAGTGCGGGCTTGATCGAAGTATTGAAAACCTTCCTAAACAAACTTATTTATTTGAGCAGCAAATAGGGCTTTCTAATGAGCTTAATTTACCGCTTATTGTGCATCATAGGCAAAGCCATGATTTAATTGCGCAATCGTTTAAGCGGTGTAAGCCAAAAAACGGGGGAGTGATTCATGCCTTTTCGGGCTCACTTCAACAAGCGCAGTACTATATTAAGCAGGGTTTTAAGCTTGGCATAGGCGGTGTTATTACCTATGATCGCGCAGTTAAAACACGCGCTGTTATTGCTGCTATTGAGCCAGAGCACTTAGTGCTTGAAACCGACTCACCTTCAATGCCGTTAAGCGGTCATCAAGGTGAAGTTAACACGCCATTACATATACCTGATGTATTTAACGCGTTATGTGATTTAAAGCCACATAGTGAAAGAGGGACGCTTGCAAAGCAGCTTTACGATTCTTGTTCAGATGTTTTTTGCATATAGCGATTTACCTGCCAACGTTTTAATCCACGCCCTAACTGCCACGTAAAAATACATGCAATCACTAGCATTAACAATACTTGACGACCTAAGTCATGAAAATGATTATGGCTGTCGGATATTGCGGCGCGAGTTAAATAAGTAACAGACACAAAGCCTATAGGGCGGTCATCATCGCTTATCACGGGTTCCATAAAAGGTGTTTTTAGTTTACTAATACCCGGTGTAGAGTCAGGGAGTTGTCCATAAATATGATGTGACTGCCAATTGTCACTGCTAGCAATTAAAATGCCTTGTTGATCATAAATAGTCGCAGAAAGTACAAATTCATCTTTACTTATATCGTTACAAATGGCGTTGAGCTGTGGTTTGTTTTTTTCAATAAGCGGTGTTTTAACATTTAAAGCCATAAACTGAGTGAGGCTTTTTGCCGTGCTATCGGCACTATCATAAAGTAACTGATGACTCTGAAAACTACTATTAACACCTACCCAGCTTAGTAATACAAAACAACCAGCCGCTAGTATTAAGCGAACAAGTCGTTTTCTTTGAGAAGCAGTAATAGGGTTTTTAATATGGTTATTTTTCATAGTCACCGTTTATGCTACTGACAGCATTTTGATTTGATGTTACAACTACACTAACTATAACCTTAAACCCCACCTGATGGCGAATTTAGTGTTGAGAATAGCAGTTATGATATGCCAATTATCAGGAAAATAAAAATAAACACGGAGATTCCATGTCGCAAATCAACATGGCACAGCAAGCTGCTGAGCAACCATTACAACACTTAACTCTAAATAAATGGTTTAGCTATAGTGGTGGTGCATTTACACCTCTTGATTATATACCAAACAAAGCATTAGGGTTATTTAGCATCGCATTTGCGGGTGATTTTGAAGAAAAACACATTGTTAGCATTATTGATTTTTTAGCTATGCATAACCAAACCGTCACTGCTATATGCCAATATCAACCAGATTTAGGGTTAGCTCCAGCACTGTGTTTTTACGCGCAAAACTCCGATCAAGCTATAAACCCGTTAGTACTACAAGAGTTTTCAAGCACTCTAGATTGTCAATTAGTGCAAGTTGCTACTGTGCCTAATTTATATGAGCCTGGTTTATTGGTTATGGATATGGATTCAACTGCAATAACTATTGAGTGCATAGACGAAATAGCACGCCTTGCGGATGTTTACGACGAAGTTGCCTCTGTAACCGCACTTGCAATGGCGGGTAAACTTGATTTTAGCGAGAGTTTAAATCAGCGCGTAGCTAAACTGGCTGGTATTGAAAAAAGCTTAATTGAAGAGCTAAAAAGTGCATTGCCACTCATGCCGGGCATTAAAGTGCTGTGTCAAATTCTAAAACAGCATGACTGGTATTTAGCAATTGCATCAGGTGGTTTTGTACCGTTTGCAGAGCGCGTTCAAGAGCTTATTAATTTAGATGAAGTGCACGCTAATGTACTCGAGTTTAAAGACGATAAACTAACAGGTAAAGTACTGGGTACAATTGTAGATGCACAACAAAAAGCAATTATTCTAGAGTCGTTACAACATAAACTAGGGCTTGAGAAGTCGCAAACAGTTGCTATTGGCGATGGCGCAAACGATTTAGTCATGATGGCAAAAGCTGGCCTAGGTGTAGCAGTGCATGGCAAACCTAAAGTAGTTGAGCAAGCACAAGCGGCTATTTGTGAAGGGTCATTATTACAATTGTTGTATATGTTGGCCATTCCGTTAGATAAAGAGCCCGCTCTTTAAAGTTGTTTAAGTTAAACTGCTTAGCGTAAGCGGTTTAACCAAATTAGTTTACGGCGGCCCATTTGTTCAACTTGCTCTTTTTTAAGCTCTAAATGGCTTAGAGCTTCTTCAGTTATATCTACTACGTCCCCCACGCCTGCAACAGCCCATAATGCTTCTTCTAAATCTTTTGCTTTATGCATTGCATATTGGCTTACGTATTTAAGCTCATTAGATAGGTAGTCAGTATCGGGGCGACCTGTGCGCGAAATATACAAACGCATCACAAATATAAGTTGTGATGTAATGCCTTTACTAATTTGTTTATAAAAGCTTGAGTAGTCTTCACCTAAAGCGCATTGGCTAACAATAGCCTCTTCAATTTTGCCCTTACGAGGGTCGAAATTAATAGCGAGTGTAAAAGCAAGCGGTGCGTCTTGGCGACTGCGATCTTTAATATTAGGCGTTATTACATTAATAATTTGCTCTTCGGTAAGGATACTCGAAAAGTCAGTTTTGTTACCTAATAAGCCAAAATTTTGCAAAATAACATGCATAGGACTGGCGTATAAGCCATAACCAATTGCACCTGTTTTAAAGTGTGCAGCTTCCTTGTGTAAATACAGCGGAAATTGGCATACACTTTTTGTAACCATATTTCTAAGCGCGGTAGATAAGCCTTCTACTTTTGGCGCTTCTTCAGATACTTTAAGTTTGTCTTTATTACCTTCTATTAGCTGAGTGAAAAAAGTCACGCCAGCATGGGGTAAATCAGCAACACGATTCGCTTTTAGGTTAATAGTAGTGAATGACTTACTAATGGCCATTATTTCGTACTTTAGTTCGCTAAGTTTATGCTTTTTAGTTATTTTTTGAAGCTCAGGAAATGTTAAAAGTACTATATCACCTTTTTTAAATGTGACTGGTTGCTCGCACTCTAATTGCAAACCCATTACAGAAAAGTCACGTGTATAACCGTTAAATACTTCATCATTAATAGTGACGCTAACCGGTGTTTTATAAAGGTAGCGCTTATGCGAGCGTAAATTTACGTATTCAAGTGGCACAATATCTAAATAAGGTGGCGTTTTATGTTTTGCGTGGCCAAAATGTTTAAGCTGATTTACTAACGCTTTATCAAAAGTAAGTTGTTTATAATCTGCTTGCTCTGTTTTATTGCCAATACTTGTAAGTACAACAATATATTTAACGTCTTTTATAAGGCCTTTAACTCGAGGGGAAGGCGGCTTGTTGAGTTTTTCAATATTAGCGCCAGCACTATTAGGTAATGAAAGCGGTATAAAAGAATCATCTGGATGACTTGGCATTATTTGTATTTTAAAGCACTGCCAACTTTCTTTTTGGCTACCAAAACCTAAAAATAGATCACGTAATTTAGGGTTATTATTTAGCTCAGTTCGTGTCGCAGAGTAATAGTAAATTTTACCCGATGATATATGTGTAAATGTATAGAGGTAATCTTCTTTGACCGCAGTAATTTGGGTTAGTAATTGTGTAATGCGCTGATGATTGAGTATGTTGTACAAACACGGTGTTTTTCTTTCATCGGTAAAATAGCGCTGGATAAAAATATTATTTTCAGTAGTAAGGCTAAGGCTTGGGTAATACTGTTCATCTTTTTTGCTTAAAAATACATATAAAGACGTTACACGAGGGATGTAGTATTGCTCATACCCCTTTGATACTACAGCATCGAGCGTGTTATCTAAATTTACTTTATAACGACGTTTATTACCGTGAATAAAGCTTTCTAAAAAGTCATTAAAGGCATCGTTATTTTCGATATAAGTGCGTTTTAAGCGAATGTGGTTGTATTCACGAGAGATATTTTCAACGGCAACAACCTCGTATTGAATACCGTTTTTTAGGCCAAGTTCAAAGTCTTGTTCAAGGCCTACCAAGCGCATTGCTATTAGTTCACCTTTTTTTATAGAGTAGCGCGTTGCAAGCTTAACTTTACAACCGCTTAAAGATATATCTGAGGTGCTAGCAGCAATGTTCTTTTTATCTTTGTAATCAATAGTTACTTTTATTGAGTAATTCATCCGTTCTTCACGGCGGCTCTCGTAAGAGGCAAACTTAATGACTTCAGTGCTTAAGTTACTTTCTGATTCTTGTAGTTCTGATTTTTCGGCGGCTTGTTTTTGTAATACGCGGTGGTTATTTTCTGTATTCATTACGGCTTCGTAAACGGCTAGGGTATATTCACCATGCTGTTTAAGTGCTTTTTCAAACACTTCAATGGCTGTGTCATCCATAAAGTGCTGTTTACCATTATGCTCATACGGTTTTACTTGGCCCGTCACTAATCCACGAAGATCAACAAAGCGTGCCACTGGCTGAGATAAGCGTGACATTTCCATTTTCATCAAAAATTGCTCAGGTTTGGTTAACCCAGCGGTTTTTGATTTGAAAATTAGGTCAAATTTAGCATTGCCTAAATATGTTTTTAACTCATTCACGAGGTCTTCGTGTTTGAGCATTATGTCATCAGCCATTTATAAAACCATCACCGTCTAATTGAAAAAGTAGGTATACTGTTAAGTCCATTTATTAGAAGTTCAATAAACGTTAAATCGCGCTATGTTATTAATATAGGTACAATTATTTTAGTTACTACTGTTTAGCTCTTGTTATTATGTGTTATATGCCATTTTGTTGGCAAGTTACTTTAAACTATTTCAAAGCAAAAAGTATGCCCTAAATTATAGCTAAAAAGAAACACCATGTGTATTTAATGATTGTGACGCTAGATTTTTACGCAGGCAAGAGTTTGTTGCTAAGTAAATGCTTGAAGTGGCAAAATAAGTTGTTAACAGTAAATGTTTTTAAAATTAGAGAATCGTAGATAAGGTTATAAATGACTAAAGCGGCAAAAATAGAGTTTGTGTGTACAGAATGTGGCATGAACTACCCACGTTGGCAGGGTCAATGCCGCTGCGGTGCGTGGAACACATTAGCAGAATTTAAACCTTCAGCAGGGCAGAGTAAAAAAGCGTCAGTTCGAGCAAGTGTAGGTGGTTATGCTGGCGGTGCTGGTGGCGGCTCTAAAAAAATTAATGATATTGCTACGTCAGAGGCAGAAAAACAGCTGACAGAAATTGGCGAGCTCGATCGTGTGCTAAGCGGTGGTGTAACTACCGGCTCTGTTAATATAATTTCGGGTGATCCAGGTGCTGGTAAAACAACCTTGCTATCTGACTTAGTGGCGAGAATGTCACAACGTATGCCGTCACTTTACTGTACGGCCGAGGAGTCATTATCGCAGTTTAAAAACAGGGTAAATCGTTTAAAGTTAAACTATAACCCTGACGAGCTTTATTTACTTTCAGAAACCAGTGTTGAAACCATCATTGAAGAGCTCGAGAAAAATAAAATTAAGTTTGCTGTTATTGACTCTATTCAAGCGGTTGTAACCGAAACGGCAAATGGTAGCCCCGGTTCCCCTTCGCAAGTAAAAAGTGCCGCCCAAGCATTGACTCAATACTGTAAGCAAAATGATGTAACCATGTTCATTATTGCTCATGTAAATAAAAATAACGAAATAGCAGGTCCTCAAACACTTGTACATATTGTCGATGCGCTTTTACACATAGACACCAACGATGGGCAAATTCGAACCCTTAGGGCAAATAAAAACCGCTTTGGTGATATAGATACCGTTGGCATTTTTAAAATGTGCGAACGTGGGATGTTAAGCGTTGATAACCCGAGCGAAATATTTTTATCGGGGTCTACAACCGACTCGCCAGGCTCTACAATTACCTGTATTCGTAAAGGCAATCGTAATTTATTGCTGGAAATTCAGTGTTTAACGACCGAAACCGAGGCGGAATTTCCGCAGCGTGTGTGCGTAGGTTTAAACATGAACCGCATAAAAATGCTGACTGGCATATTACGAAAACACACTAAAACCAAAATATTCCACGATACGTTTTTTAATATTGTGGGTGGCCTAAGAATTGATGAAACAGAAACTTGTATTGATTTAGCATTAGTAACCGCGCTACTTAGCAGCTTAAATGAATTTGTTGTGCCACGTACCACGTGTATTATGGGCGAACTCAGCTTAAACGGCGATGTACGCCCAATTGATAGTGGTGTGCCACGTGTTAAAGAAGCAGCACAACATGGTTTTACAGAAATATATATTCCATTTCGTAATTACCATAAGTCGATGGAAGGGCTGGGCGCTAAAATTACCCCAGTTAAAACAGTACATGAGTTGCTTAGTTTAATTAATTAATACTTACGGGTGTTAATGTGTAATGTTACTCTTAATAAAACTCGGTTTACACAAAGAATAGAATAAGGAAATAACATGAAAAAGTTAGTAATAGTTGCAGCGATTGTAGCTGCGGGCGTTGGTGGCGTGAGCTATGCAAATTATGTAGCTACACAAGAAGTGCGTGCAGAAGTAGATAAGCAACTTGCTTTAGTAAGCGAGCAAACTGGCGCTACATTTAAATACGCTGGTTTATCGGCAAGTGTTATTTCAAAAAGCGTAGAAATAACAAATATGGAAGTAATAAGCCCAGAGGGCGACAATGTTGCTAATATTCAAAGCATTGAAATAACAGGTTACGAGCCAGATAAAATATCACCGCATACATCATTTGATGTAAAAAGCTTTCAGTTTGATAAAGACTTTGTTTCAAAATTACCTGCTGATACAAATGAAATGCTCGCGTCGGCAAGTTACGACTTACATTCATCACTTGATTACGATGAAGAGTCTGGCAATAGTGATGTAGTAGTTAAGCTTGATGCAAAAGACATTGTTAGTTTTAATATGGATATGGGCTTGGCTAATTCAAAAGCATTAATGGATGCTTCATTGGCGATTAGTAAAGCGCAGCAAGAAGCGGGTAACCAGCCACTTACTTATGAGCAAGAGTTACAGCAGCAAACACTTGTTATGCAAGCAATGAGTAAGTTAGAGCCGCGCAATGTTAGCTTTGCCTTAAATAACCAAGGTAAGTTAAAAGACTTACTATCAAGTGAGCTTGAAAAGCAAGGCATGACGCTAGAGCAAATGGAAATGATGTTAGAGCAGCAGTTACAACAAGCTCCTGTAACTGAAAATATTGCAGAGGCTTTAACTAGCTTTGCTAAAGGTTTAAATTCATTCAGTGTGTCTGCAAAGCTACCTGAAGGTAAAACTATGATGGAAATTAACCAACAAGTTATGATGCTAGTAGGGCAACCTGAAGAGCTAGTTAAGTTTATTAACTTAGAAGTTAAAGGTGATTAAGCCTTAGTTTTGTATTAATAAAGGCGCCAATTGGCTAATGCCAGTCAGTTAAGCTGACTGGCATTTTTCTTTTTATGGG
>NZ_WTKW01000096.1:0-13091 GCF_011378745.1 Pseudoalteromonas sp. Z1A6 | reverse complement strand
AATTCATTAAAGTACTAGGTAGCTTATTTTTTATTATCCCGTTCAACTTATACCTTTATATTTCGGGTATTCAGGAATCTAACAGCTCTTTATATTGGTTGTTGGTTGTGGCTTCAATTGCTGTTGGTGGTTTTATCGGGCTTTATTGCGAGCAAAAGGTCATTAAAAAACGTCTTAAAAAAATAATACAGTTAAAGGCGTTTTGAATGACTAATGATGAAGGGCAGTTAGGGTGACCTTATTCTAACCGTTACGGAAATTATCAATTATAGAATGGTAAACAACTTGGCTTTATTAAGCCTGATTCTCTTTAAAATAAAAAGCGGAATATTACGGTCAATAAATGCATGGGTAAATTGATCTTAAGTTGATAGGAACTCAGCTATGGTTTGTTTATCAATAAAAAATAAAAAACGAGTTAATCTACAGGCTAATTATACGTATCTCAGATTATGGAGAATCTTTTGAATCTTAAAATTAAAACATCTAAAGCCGACTATGACGCTTTTTACGCTCACACAGCATCTAAGGTGTTGAAATCCTATACATGGATACCCATGCTTAAAAATGTGTGTCTTTGGTTGGTGCTAACTTTTAGTTTTATGTCCTTCTTTCAGTTGCAGTCTGGCGGAATAGAAAATAAGTTGTTCTTTTCTGTTTTCACATTATCCATTTTATTTTTTATTTACGTCGCTCTCAGTAAATTTATGGAAGTGAAAATTGCACAATGTTTTACACCAAATGAAAATGGAATAATGATTGGTCCTAAAGAGTTTGAAATAAGCGCTGATGGTATAAAAGAAATCCACCAATATGGTTATAACTTTTATGACTGGGATGTTGTAGAGCATATCGAAGAAGTTAATGGTTCAATCTATGTATATGTTGATAAAGTACTTGCCATAATTTTCAACCCTGAGTCGTTGAAACCTGATAAATGTAGAGAAGATCTTTTAGCTACGATGAACAAACACGTAACAACACGCCCTGAGGTGGACGACTAGTCAAATTTAGCTATTAATTGCAAATTTTAAAAGTGGTGAGCCTCTTTGTTTTTCAACACTTAAATGTAATCCTTATCAATTTAAATACCACAGTTCTATATAGGCTTACCCTTCACTTTTTACTGCTTATAATACGCTTTAGCCCAAATCAACTATGTAACTACAACGAATAGAAAAACCAGCCACTCTACAAGTATTTGCCTTGGAATAGTGGGCAACTAAAATCTAAATATATCCATACCTCTTGACGGCTTCGTCCAATAAACTGCGCTATTTCCGTTTATTTTCACTTCAGCGATATCATTAAACGCGCGCAATCGCCCTTAAAATTAATTCCCGTAAAAACAAATTAATTATGGGAGGTCCTGTAGTCAAATAACAATACCTTAGTAAACGCTAGTTCATATTACGTCACGTAATATCCATACAGAACTTTAAGTTAAACATACGTTCGTGCAGCGTTCCCATTTTTATTTGACTCAATTTATTGGACATTCTTTTTATGAAATTAAAGTTATTTATCGCAATTATTTTTAGCACTTCGATGTCGTCTTACGCGACAGAAGCATTAGATAAAACGGAGTTTTCATTCGAAGACTTAAAAGCACTGGCAAAAGCCTCAGCCGAAAAGCCCTATACGGCAACCAAGGTTCCAGCGCCGGAGTTAATCGATAAAATTACGTATGACGAACACTGGAAAATACGCTTTAAAGAAGATGAAACCTTATACCCAAGTGGAAAAAACGCACCTGTACAATTATTTTACCCTGGCCGATATTTTCCTGAGCCAGTAAGTATTTATATCAGAGACGATGAAAATCAGGTGCAAAATGTACCTTTTAGTAATGATGTTTTTGATATGCCTGATGACAGCCCAGCTCACGACCTCCCTGAAGGGTTTGGATTTGCAGGCTTTAGAATAATGCGCCCAGATATGAAACCCGATTGGATATCTTTTTTGGGTGCGTCTTATTTTCGTACGGACGGGCCAGAGGGGCAATATGGACTGTCGGCGCGAGGTATCGCGATTAATACGGGTATGAATCAACCAGAAGAATTTCCGCGCTTTTCTGCATTTTGGATTGGCCCCGCAGAGAAAAAAGGTGAAAGTGTGTCTGTTTGGGCATTGCTTGAAGGGCCTTCTATCACTGGTGCTTATCGATTTGGTTTAAGCAAAGATAACAAAGAAGCTAAAGGCCATATTACCTCTGTAACGGCTAATTTGTATATGCGCGCCGATGTTGAACGCTTAGGCGTAGCACCGTTAACCAGTATGTATTGGTACTCACAAAAAGATAAAACAGAAGCTAAAGATTGGCGCCCAGAAATTCACGATAGCGATGGCCTTGCGATTCACACAGGATCGGGTCAATACGTTTGGCGCCCATTAAATAATCCTCAGTCGGTGTCGACCAATAGCTTTATTGATGAGAACCCAAAAGGGTTTGGTTTAATCCAAAGAGATCGTGACTTTAATAACTACCAAGACGACGGCGTATTTTACAATAAGCGTTCATCAGCGTGGATAAAACCTACTGACGATTGGGGCAAAGGCGCAGTTCAGTTAATCGAAATTCCTACAAAAGATGAGACGTTTGACAATATTGTTGCCTATTGGGTGCCCGAAAAAGAGGCGCGCAAAGGCGACGAGTTTACCTTTTCTTATGATATTGAATGGCGTCCACTCGATCCAAAATCAAAAACGCTTGCAAGCGTTGTAAATACTCGCCAAGGCTTAGGCGGAATTCCCGGCCAGCCTATTCCTGAAGGCGTTAACAAGATGGTGATTGATTTTGAAGGTCCAGTATTTAAAGGCTTAGATAACAAAAGTGGTATAAAGCCGATTGTTGAAGCCAGCAACGGTGAAATACTAGAACCTATTGGGGTTTATCCGGTAGTTGGTACAAACCAATGGCGATTAGCGTTTGACTACAAACAAGCTAACAATAATCCGGTAAACATACGCGCGTATTTAGTTGATAAAAATGATGAAGCTATAACTGAGACATGGGTAAGTGATGCAAAGGTAACTATTAAATAAGACCTTAAATAAGCATTAAAGTAAAACGGGTGGCTATATTTTGATTTTCTTGTCAATTATAGCCACCATAATGTCTTTTAAAACGCCAATCAAAACAACATTAAAACTCCCTTTTATATCCCACGTAAAATACAGTAAACGATTGAATCAAAATATGAACTCGGCTATGGTTTGTTTATCAATAAAAATAAAAAAACGAGTTAACTTACTGTTTGTTAGCTGTTTCGAGGGATTGTATGTTTTTTTTGAGTAAATTATTTTGTTGGGAGCGAGGTAGGCAAAAATCAGGCTACGATAAAATGTTGATTTGTGGTGCTACGTGGCCAATTAAATTTGATACATATTTGCTTAAATTCCCACAAGGAAGTGAAATAGCACCACACACAGACAAAGTTGAATCTGGTAAACACTATCGATTGAATATAGTGCTTAAAAAAGCAGATTTGGGTGGTGAGTTTATTTGTAGTAATCCGATATTTGAAACAAAGCGGGTTAAGCTATTCCGCCCTGATGTAAGTGAGCATCAGGTATCAAAAGTTATAAAAGGTAATAGATATTTACTCAGTATTGGGTGGATAAGAAGGAGCTCTAAGTGTTAGATTTAAGACCTAATTGTGAATGTTGTGATAAGAATCTACCTGCACAGTCCAGTGAGGCTTTTATTTGTTCATTTGAATGCACGTTTTGTTCTGGTTGTGCGCCAAACATATAAGAACATAAAGTATAATAATTACATTTTCTGGGTATGGAGATCTGATGAGAAAATCCTTTGAATTTACTGTTAAGTCAATCAAAGTTAAAATAATTAACGCTTGGTTTAGTGGTGCTAAATTATATGTGAATGGTGACTTACGAGATACTGACAAAACTTTGTTCGCTTTTAGGAATAATACTTTACTATCTGCAAATTTAGGTGAGTTGGGTGTTCTAGAAATCAAGCCATTATCGGGTTTAATTACCGTTGAAATGGATGCATATTTGGTCAATGGTACAAACATTCAACATGTATATAGCTCACATAAACGCCTTAGCCTAAAAGAGCAAAGGGCAGCTCGATAAAGCTACTTTAAATAACGTATATTCCTGCGTTTTCCTGCATTTACCTGCCTTCAGTAATAACCTCCAAATGACTTTGAGGAGGTTTAAGCCCCTAAGCATACCAAGTTAATCTATTTGGTTTACTCGATTACCTTAAAATCACTCACACTCTTTCACATAAAGTAAAAGCGCGCTGTACATTACACTGAGTGCCTTTGTTACATCGCTGTCGATAACGGCTTCTGCTGGGTGATGGCTTATACCGCCAGGGCTGCGTATAAACAACATGCCAACGGGACAAATTGGAGCGATTGCCATTGCATCGTGCCCTGCGCCTGAGGCAAGTGAAGGCGATGCTTGGTTGTTGAGTTTACATGCGCTTGTAAATAAATGTTGAATAGTGGTGTCGCACGCAACGGCATCTGCTGCATGCGTCCATTGCCAATCGAGTGTTAAATTGCGTTTGCTTGCTATAGATTGAGCGCTGCTTTGTATGGCGCTTAGTAAGTTAGCGAGATCGGTGTCGCTCTGAGCGCGTGCATCTAGGCTTATGGTCGTTTTGCCTGCAATCACGTTTGTAGCCCCAGGGCGAGATTGTATTTGCCCTACGGTGGCAACTTCGCCATTACTCGCGTTTTTTGCTAGCTGCTCTATGGCAAGAGTAAGTTCGGCGCAGCCTGCTAACGAATCCTGTCTCAAGTTCATTGGCGTTGTACCCGCATGACCACTTTGCCCTGTTAGGGTAAGCATAGCGCGTTTAGCACCTGCTATAGCCGTTACTACTCCGAGCGCCTGATTAACCGATTCGAGCACCGGACCTTGTTCAATATGAGTTTCCCAGTAACCTAGTAATTCGTTTTTGTTTAGTGCGGCCTTTGCGTAGTCATTAGGATTTAAGCCAAAATCGAGCATGGCTTGGCGCATAGTTATGCCGTTTGTGTCTTCAATGTTTAGCCACTGTGGGTTAAATTCGTTAGCGAGGGCTTTTGAGCCAATTAAAGTTGTGGCAAAGCGGGTGCCTTCTTCATCGCAAAAGCCCACTACATCTAAATGAAAGGGTAGGTCGAGCTTTAACTTATTTGCAAGCGCTGCAATTTCTATCCCCAGTAGTACACCTAAAATACCATCAAACGCACCTGCATTCGGTACTGTGTCGAGGTGTGACCCTATAATTAAACGTTTAGCATGTGGGTTTGATGATTTAAGCCGACCCCAAAGGTTGCCCACTTCGTCTTGCCACGATTGCATGCCTGCCTCAACCATCCATGATGCAGTAACGGCGTTACACTCTTTGTGCTCTTTTGATAAGTACACGCGGTGAATACCACCTTGCATTTGCGATAGTGCGCTGAGAGTTTTACAGCGAGATAAAGCGCGTGTTGCGTATTCATCAGCAAGTTCTTTGTTTAATAAAGGCTTTAAAAGGGGGCTTACAATCGTCATGCTAAATCCTTTTTTTATTTATAGTGAGTGAGGGCGGCAATGGCGGCTTCGCCTTTAGGACCTTTGTAACCGTTGGCATGCAAGCAAGCGTCTAGGCTGGCAAGTGTTTGTAGTACGGTATCTTTTCGGGCGTTGTAGCCCATAGTGCCAATACGCCAAATTTTGCCATGAAGTGGTCCAAACGAGGTGCCAATTTCTATTCCAAAATCGGTTAGCATTTGCCCGCGTACGTGATCGGCATTAATGCCCTCGGGTATATAAACACCCAGTACGTTGTTCATTTTATGCGTTAAATCGCCAAATACATTTAAGCCCAGTGCTTGAATGCCGGTTAGCATGGCATCGCCATGTAATTTGTGGCGCGCTACGCAGTTATCCACGCCTTCTTCAATGACTATGCGGGCGCATTCTGAGGCGCAGTACAGCATGCTGGTGGCTTCGGTATGATGATTTAGGCGCTCTTCCCCCCAGTAATTCATGATCATACCTAAATCAAAATAGTTAGAGCGCACAAAGGGTTCTGTGCCATCGGTATGATCGGCAGTGCGAATGCCTGCTTCTACCTTTTTACGTTTTTGGATCCACTCGGCGCATTTGTCGCTTAGTGTTAATGGCGCTGATCCAGAAGGACCGCCTAAACACTTTTGTAGGCCAACAGAAAGTGCATCGAGTTTCCACTCATCGGCAGGAAGTTCGTTACCCACAATAGATGCGGTGGCATCGCAATAAAATAGTACATCGTGCTTTTGGCAAATATCGCCAATATGCTCAAGAGGTTGGTTCATGGTGGTGGATGTATCGCCCTGTACCATAGCAAGCACATGGGGTTTTACATCAACAATGGCTTTTTCGATCTGTTCTGGCGTAAACACTTCGCCCCACGGTACTTCTATTGTGTGCACCTTTGCGCCAACGCGTTCTGCTATTTCAGCAAGTAGGTGGCCAAAGCGCCCCATAATTGGCACTAGTACTTTATCGCCTGGGCGTAAAATTGAGCATAATACGGCTTCAATACCTGCGCGCGATGTGCCATCTATTAGCATGGTCCATTCGTTTTTAGTTTTAAAAATTTCGCGGTAACGTGCCATGGTTTCGTTCATAAAATCGGTCATTACTGGGTCGTATTGACCTATAAGCTGCGCCGACATAGCACGTAAAACACGAGGATCTGCATTAATAGGGCCTGGTCCCATTAATAAACGCTGTGGTGGGTTTAAGGTTTGAACTTGCGTGTTATTAAACATATTTTAGGCTCCCAGAGTCTGAATGAGCATGCGAATGCCGGTTATCATTAAGACAACGGCAAAAGCGCGTTTTAGTTGTTTTTGATCCAGCTTGCTACCAATTTTTACGCCAATAGGCGCAAATAAAATAGTCAGCGGAATAATAAGAAAAAAGGCAGGGAGGTTAACTAACCCCCACGTACCTAGGGGAGCATCGGTTGGCGTTGTGCCAATACTTAATAAGGTAATAACACCTGGTAGCGCAATCAATAAACCAAAAACGGCCGCAGTTCCTACTGCAACATGGGCGCGTACATTAAATGCGTTTAGCATAGGTACGCCAATAGTACCGCCGCCTATGCCAATCATTACCGACAAACCACCTACAATACTTGCCATAACGCCTTGACCAAATTTACCTGGCAGTTGTTTTACAAGCGCGGGTGCGCCGGCTCTAAATAACATATTAAGGCTTACCAAAATGGCAATGCAGGCAAACATGAGCACTAATGCGTTACCGCGAACGGAATGAGCAATAATACTACCGACTACCGCCATAACTAATATAAACGGTGCCCAGTATTTTATTAGCGCAAGGTCAATATTTCCTTTGCTATGATGCGAGTTAATAGATGAAAGCGAAGTAGGTACTATGGTTGCAAGTGATGTGGCGGTGGCTATCATCATTGCCGACTCTGGGCTTACGCCAAAACCTTGCAGTAAAAAATACAGCACAGGTACGATAACAATACCGCCGCCTACACCAAAAAGTCCTGCTAAAATTCCGGCAAAAATACCGGTTGCTATTAAGGCCGCTACTATTGGCCATTGGTTTATTATTTCTGACATTGTGTTCCTGCTGTAGTTACTGTTGCACGTCCATCTGAACGAGGATCTGTTGCAGCTTCAAGGCTTGTAGGTGTATCTAAAATAGCCCCAGCGTGCCCCATCATTTCGCTATTATTATCAACGCTTACCCAATCGTGGTCACGTTGATTTAATTCATGTTCTATATGAAAAACTAACCCCTTTTCAATTTTTAAATTTGTACTTGTATCGCCCCATGTGCGTCCAAGTAACCAACGAGGGTCGCTAATTGCTTGTTTTATTGATTTATTTCGCCATGCGTAGCCTGCAAAAACAGCGGCTTGGGTTTGTGGTTGCCCTTCACCGCCCATTGTTCCGTAAGCAAGTCGACGACCATCGCTAAACTTTGCCATTGCTGGGTTAAGTGTATGAGCCGGCTTTTTATTTGGCGCAAGGGCGTTAATATTGTTACTCGCATCAATATCTTCATTGTTTAAACTAAAGCTTAAACCTCGGTTATTCCACACAAAGCCGCCTTCGCTCATTAGTATTCCGCTGCCAAATTCCCAGTAAATACTTTGAATAAAGCTTACTAATTGCCCGTTTTTATCTTTTGCAGCCATCCACACTGTATCGCCAGGCTCTGCGTTAAATGACCATTGTTTGGCTTTACTCATATCAATATTGTTAGCAAGTTCGCTTAAGCGCTCATCGGTTAGTGCGTTTTTATAATCATCCCCTAACACATTAGGATCAGCCCAAAGGGTAGGGCGATGCGTAAAGCTTTGTTTAGTTGCCTCAACAATTAAGTGCGTCCAGTCGGCATCGGTTTTAGCTAAATGCTTTAACTTATTTACGGCACCAATTATTTGTAGTGAATGCACGCCCTGTGTTGGCGCGGGTAAGTTGTAGCAATCAATACCTGATAAGTTAGCATTTAGCGCAGTAACGACCTCGGCTTTTGTATTTGCAATATCACCTGCGGTGATTGAGCTGCCTGCTTTTGCTAAGTCGGCGGCAAATGAGTTAGCAAGTGCGCCTTCATAAAATGCGTTTAAACCATGTTTTGCTAAGTATTCAAACGTTGCAGCAAGTTTAGGGTTTTTAAAATGTTGACCTGCTTGTAAGGGCTTGCCATTGGGTATGTAGAGGTTTTTAAACGCGTTATTAGTATTGTTAGCAGCGGCTAGCTTTTCGCAGCCTGCTTGCAAGCTTTTTGTTACGGTAAAACCCTCGCGAGCAAGCTCAATAGCGGGCGCTAAAATGTTTAACAGTGGTAGTGCTGCGTGCTCATCTAGTTCAAGCGCCTTTTGCCAACCGCGAATTGTACCCGCTTGAGTTAGTGCGCTTAATCCGCCGCGCTCTGGTATTTGCGTGAGCGGGTTATACGCCGTTGTATTAGTTGCTGCGCGGCCGCAGGCATCAATAGCAGTGGGCGTTTTTTGGTTTGGGTTATCGATAAGCCAAAAGCTGTCGCCACCAATTGAGTTCATATGTGGATACACAACGCTAATCGCAGCGGCAGCCGCTACCATAGCCTCGGTAGCTGTACCGCCTTGTTTTAGTATATTTATACCCGCCTCTGTTGCCGAAAAATGAGACGCGGTAAATGCAATATTGTGTGTGGTCATGCCGGTGTGTCCTGTTTAAAGTGTTCAGCTAGGTGCTTAACGCAAGCAAGTAGGCTTTTATCGTTACCGTGGGTCATCATTAATGAAAAACCATAAGGATGATCATTTGCTAAATCAGCCAGCGGTAAATGCACTTGCGCTGAGCCACTAAGTCCTGCAATTGCCGAAAGCGTAATAATTTGCATACGTAAGGCGCTTGTGTCGGCGCCTAATTTAGGTGCAGTTGTAGGGGTGGTGGGTAAAAATAAGCAGCTGTGCTTGTTTAAGTTTTTAGCGACGATTACTTGCCATTCGTGCTGTATTTTTAACGCCTCTTGTTCTTCTTGCTTGGTTAAAGCCAGTGCCATTTTAAAACGAGCCGCAATTGCTGGCGCAAAATGAGAAAGCTGATCTGGGAGTTCTAGCCAGTCTCGGTGCGTTTTAGCAATCGCACGACCTTGTAATATTCTAAAGGTATCGGCAAGCTCACTTAGCAGGCTGCTTTTGGGGAGCTTAAAATCGATATGATGATTAAAATAAGGTTTGGTTTTTTCTAAAAGCTTACCCAGTGGTGCTTGTAAAGAGGGGTCAACGAGTTCAAAGAGTGCTTCGCAAATAACCAGCGTATTTACTTTATTAATAGCTTGTTGTGGTAATAATACATCGCTAACGCTGCTTAATAGCTCAGCGCTTTGGGTAAGCCAACCTATGGTATCAAAAGGGGGAGCCAACGGTATTAGGCCGTCTTTTTCAATCACGTTATGGCTTGGCCTTATGCCATATAAACCACAATAGCTGGCGGGTATTCTAATTGAGCCGCCAGTGTCGGTACCTAAGCCAATATCGGCTAAGTTAGCAGCCACGGCTGCTGCCGAACCCATACTCGAACCACCGCAAGCATGCCCTTTTAATTTAGGATTTTGCGCAGCGCCATAATGTATATTATTACCCTCTAAGCTATAAGCCAGTTCGTCTGTGTGGGTAAAGCCTATAAAGTTACAACCAGCGGTCATGAGCTTATTAACCGAGCTTGCCGTACTTTGAGCCGGTTTAGCTGTTTTAAACCAATGTGGGTTGCCTGCGCTGTTACGCTCGCCTTTAATAGCAAATACATCTTTTACCACAAGGCGCTTATTAATAAGTGTGCCTTGGTAATGTGTTTGCCATGCTTTAGGACCATGGTCACAAAAAATACCGGTCGTATTATTATTTTTGGTACTCATATCACCACTCGTTATAAAAAATCTGACTAAGCAGTCCAGATTTAGGGTGATTAAAAAGACAGATTAATTTTTATTATTTTTCAGCCCACTGCGTAACATCTTGTTTTTATTTTACAGAGCCTGATCCGCTTTTTAATCGGTTAGCTTATTATATTGTTTAAAACCTAAGCAAGAGGAATGCCATAAATTAAAATCCTGTCCAACTGGTCAGGTTTTGATAGGTTGTGTGAGGTTTATAAATGTGGGCTGTAAAAATAATGGCATTGAAATGAGCTAAAACAGACCAATTTGGTGCGCAGGTGCACCAAGTTGGCTGTTATTTATATGGTTTTGAGTGCTAAATAAGGGGCGTTTTACTGATGATTAAACCATTAATATCGGCGTAAACCCAATCGTTAGGTTCAATAGTGGTGCTAAGCATGGTAACAGCTTGGTTTTTATCACCAAAGCCGCGTTTTAAGGTACTACGCGGTGTAGAGCCTAGCGCCATTACAGGTAAGTTCATCGTGGCAAGTATTTCAATATCTCGGCAACAGCCATTTATTATTACGCCTTCCCAGCCATTACTTAAGGCACGCTCAGCCATAATATCGCCTATGAACGCAAAGCGTTTGCTCGCAAACCCGTTTATAACTAATACTTTACCTTCACCATTTTCATGCAATATATCGGCGGCAAAAGAGTTGTCTTCTGGGCAGGTAACGGTAACTACTTTGCCATAAAACGTGGTTTTTTTACCAAAGTGGTAAAGGCCGCTGTCTGCTACTTGTACGTTATCGCGATGATCGTCAAATAAATCGGGTGTAGTAAAGGATGTCATGGGTTAAGTCTCACTTTGCTCAGGTATTTTAAGACCAATACCTTTTAAAATTATGTGGGCAATTGACTGCGTAATTTGTGCCACATCGGTTTCGTCGTACTCTAATTTGTTCATTACAAGTAAAACCTCAGCCTGAAAGTCGGCGTAATATTGCGTGGTAGACCAAATAGTAAAGAGCAAATGGTACGGGTCAACCTTATCCATTTTATCTGCGTCCATCCATGCTTGAAGTACATCAACCTTTTGTTTAACCCAAGGGCGGGTATTGGTTCTAAAGTAGTTTTGTAAATAGGGTGCACCGCGCAGTATTTCACTGGCAAATAAGCGAGATTGCATTGGCTGATTTACGGCCAGTATTACTTTGCTTTTAATATAGTTATAAAGCACGGTAGCTGGATCGTCGTTAATTGTGACGTTATCAAGCCCTAAGTTCCAATTAGCTATTATGCGGTCAATCACAGACTCGTACAGACCATCTTTACTTTTAAAGTAATACAAAATATTAGCTTTTGGCACCTGCGCTTCTTTAGCAACCATGCTCATACTTGCTCCGTCGTAACCTAATTGCGAAAACAATTGCTCGGCGGCATCTAAAATTAGTTTTTGGTTTTTCTCGCGTGTAACTTCTTTTTTATTTGGCTTTATTTGTGTGGTCATTATAGAGTTTGCGTGTTTAACGTATTGATTGATTGTAGCTTTACTGACCAAAAGGTCAATTACTAAAAAGGTGAATGTTAAAAACAGGCGAGAGGTTTAAGCTATTAACTTTAATTGTTTAATTAAATAATTACTGTTAGTTTAGTTTCAAATTTACGAGTAGTACTTTTGGGTTGGCAAATGGATTTTATAAGCAAAAATAAATATACACTATATGGAGTCGCTGCAATATTACTGTGGAGTTGCTTAGTTGCATTACTACGGGATATTTCTGAGTTGTTTAGCCCCATTGGTGGTGCTGCGGCTATGTATTCTGTCAGTGCGATATTTTTAATTTTGGTTATGGGAGTGCCCAAGTTTAGTGGTTTTTCGAAACGCTACTTGGTAGTAGGTACTTTATTATTTGTATCGTACGAAATTTGTTTGGCGCTTTCTATTGGTATGGCAAATAGTCGTCATCAGGCAATGGAAATGGCGGTTATTAATTATTTATGGCCCACGCTAACAATATTGCTCTCTATTATTATTGGGCGCAAAAAAGTAAGTTACTGGGTTTACCCAAGCATGATTATTGCTTTTTTAGGCGTTGCTTGGTGTATTACGGGCGATCAAGAAATGTCACTCGATACGCTTGTTACTAACTTTGCTGATAATCCTGCTACTTACCTAATGGCATTAGCTGCAGCGTTTATATGGGCTATTTATTGCGTAGTAACGCAAAAGCTGAGTAATGGTAAAAATGCCATTACGTTATTTTTTACTGTTACGGCAATTAGTTTGTGGGCGCAATATGGTTTTAGTAATGAAGCGCCATTAACGTTTTCACTCAGCTCAAGCATGACGTTATTATTAGCTGGTGTAGTCGTGGGGAGCGGTTATGCACTGTGGAATCAAGCTATTATTGGCGGTAACTTAATGCTGTTGGGCACGCTTTCGTACTTTACACCGGTGTTTTCTAGTATTATTTCGGCGTTGTATTTATCTATTACGCTGAGTGCTTCGTTTTGGCAAGGGGTTGTACTGGTAACAGTGGGCTCGCTAATTTGCTACTTTGTAACGCGAGAAAAGCCTAAACGCACAGTAAACTAATCTACTTTAGTTAACTCTTTTAAGGTGCTGATATTTAATGGTTTAATGGTTTAATGGTTTAATGGTTTTATATTTTAAATCTAAATTTATACCTTTAATGAGGCGTGCAATACGCCTCATTAAGTTTTTCTTTATA
>NZ_WTKW01000095.1:0-13091 GCF_011378745.1 Pseudoalteromonas sp. Z1A6 | reverse complement strand
GAACTAAAATTACTTAATTTTAGCTTCTTTAAAAAGAACATGTTTACGAATCTTTGGATCAAACTTTTTGATTTCCATCTTCTCAGGCATGTTACGTTTGTTTTTGTCAGTAGTGTAGAAAAAACCAGTACCGGCAGTTGAAACTAAACGGATTTTATCGCGCATGATTCAGATCCTTAAACTTTAACGCCGCGAGCACGGATTTCTGTAAGAACCGTGTCGATGCCTTTTTTATCGATAATACGCATACCTTTAGTAGTAGTGCGTAATGTTACAAAACGTTTTTCACTTTCAACCCAAAAACGGTGTGTTTGTAGGTTAGGTAGGAAACGACGTCTAGTCGCGTTTCTCGCGTGTGAACGGTGATTACCAACCGCAGGACGCTTACCTGTAACTTGACATACTTTAGACATGTCTATATATCTCCAATAACTTCGCTCGAGCTTAATTTAATCTAAGGCCGTGTATTTCCGCCCTAGAGATAAATCGAAGGGCGCTCTTTATACAGCTTTTACAGGCAAAGATCAAACACTGATCTATCCAATCAGCTCATATATGTAAATTTGATAGCGGCTAATTATAAAGATCGAATGCCCTTAGGGAAAGTAAAAACTGCATTTAAATTAAACTAATTTGCCAAAACACGTTAAACAGCTCATTTTTAACACACTTCTGTATCTAACAAAGCTAAATCAGGCCTCGCTCGGCAAACGAAACACACGTTTCTCCACCAACAATGATGTGATCAAGCACACTTATGTCGACCAATTGCAGTGCTTGCTGCAATTTATTAGTAATAAGTTTGTCTGCTTGGCTCGGTTCTGCAATACCACTTGGATGATTATGCGCAAAAATAACAGCGGCTGCATTATTTTTAAGGGCAGCCTTTACCACTTCACGCGGATAAACACTGGCAGAATTAATTGTGCCATAAAAAAGTATTTCATCTTTTACTAATCTATTTTGGCTATCTAGGTATAACACCATAAATACTTCTTGTTGCAAGCCTCGCATTTGAATTGTTAGGTAATCGTAAACTGAGTTTGGCGAATTAAACACGGCGTCTCGTTGGCAACGCTCCTGCATATAACGTTGGCTTAGCTCTAACACAGCTTGTAGCTGAACATACTTAGCGGTCCCTAACCCCTTTTGAGAGCAAAACTCCTCAATGCTGGCATTAAACAAATTATGAAGTGTTTTATTCTCGTTTAATAAATGCTGAGCCAACTCAATTACATTCATTCCCGGTAACCCTGTTCGTAAAAATATGGCAAGAAGCTCTGCGTCAGTCAGCGCCTTAGCCCCCTTTGCTATGAGCTTTTCACGAGGTCGAAGTGAGTTTGGTAGTGAAGTAAGTTGCATTATTCATCCTTGAGAGGCGAAAGTGTCTTATAAATGTAATGCAAATTTGAAATTTAGCCTGCTATTTCGAATTAAAAAACTTCGCTGTATGGGTAAAGATTTGTTATTTTAAGCCCAATATTTAATAAAAACTGATGAACATCCATGACTAACTTAACAAACAAAAAAATTGTACTAGGTATTACCGGCGGTATTGCAGCTTATAAATGTGCAGAACTCGTTAGGCGATTAAAAGACTCTGGTTGTGAAGTAAAAGTAGTTATGACTGAATCAGCTAAACACTTTATTACACCACTGACCATGCAAGCCGTTAGTGGAGAAACAGTCTCTGACTCATTACTAGACCCTTCTGCTGAAGCTTCAATGGGGCATATTGAATTTGCAAAATGGGCTGACTTAATTTTAGTTGCTCCAGCGACGTGTAATATTATTGCTAAAATGGCAGCCGGCATTGCTGACGACCTACTAACGACGTTACTGCTAGCAACGCCTGCAAAAGTCGCAGTTGCACCAGCAATGAACCAGCAAATGTATGCACACGCAGCAACACAAGCTAATTTAGCCACATTAAAAGCACGTAACGTACTTATTTGGGGCCCGGGTAAAGGTGAGCAAGCGTGTGGTGATATAGGCGCTGGACGCATGTTAGAGCCTCATGAGCTAGTTGCGCTATGTATAGCAAAAGAGCAACCGCAATTACTTGCAGGAAAAACAATTACAATAACAGCAGGCCCAACGCGTGAGCCTCTCGATCCGGTACGTTTTATATCAAATCACAGCTCTGGAAAAATGGGTTATGCACTGGCAGAAGCCGCTTTGCAACTCGGTGCTAAGGTTAATTTAATTTCGGGTCCGGTCACTATAAAAGCCCCTACTGGCGTAAACCTTATCAATATAGAAAGCGCTGAGGAGCTATTAACTGAGTCACTTACCTATGCACCACAATCAGATGCATTTATTGGCTGCGCTGCTGTAGCGGATTATCGAGCTGCAAACATTGCGACTCAAAAAATGAAAAAGCAAGGCGACGAACTCACTCTTACTTTAACTAAAAACCCTGACGTAATTGCAGCTATTGCCAACCTTAAACAAAACCGTCCTTATACTGTGGGGTTTGCCGCCGAAACTCAAAATGTAGAAAGCTATGCTAAAGGTAAACTACAAAATAAAAATCTAGATATGATTTGCGCTAATGACGTATCAAAAAGTGGCTTAGGGTTTAATTCCGATCATAATGCTTTAACACTGTACTGGCATAACGAACAACTAGAATTACCAACTACAAGTAAAATAGAAATAGCTCGCAAGGTGATCGAACAGCTGGCTAAACATCTATAAAAAGGCTGGAAACAAACTGAATAAAACATTAACATACGCCAATCATTTGAACAAAAAATGACTAGGGTTCTTAACTGCGCCACTAAGAATAACTAATAAAAAGGAATGTTCATGCCTGCGACAAAAAGAAGTAATCGCAAAGAGCAAATACTGCAAGCACTCGCACAAATGTTAGAAACTAATTTAGGACAACGTATCACCACAGCAAAACTAGCTGCTGAGGTGGGTGTGTCTGAAGCCGCGCTATACCGTCATTTTCCGAGCAAAGCGCGTATGTTTGAGGGCTTAATTGAGTTTATTGAAGATACCCTTTTATCTCGTATAAATATTATTATTGAAAACGAAAAAGAAAGCCAAACGCGCATTTACAACATTTTATTATTACTTCTAACCTTTGCTGAAAAAAATCCAGGCATTACTCGTATTTTAACGGGCGATGCTCTGCAAGGTGAGCAGGAACGTTTACGCGAGCGGGTACAAAGTCTGTTTGAAAAACTAGAAACTCAGTTTAAACAAGTACTTCGTGAGCGTAAATTACGTGAAGGTAAAAACTTCCAAAGTGATGAGCTTACACTTGCAAACTTTTTACTTGCCTACGTTGAAGGCAAAATGAATCAGTTTGTACGTAGTGACTTTAAAGCAAAGCCAAGTGTTCAATTTGAAAAACAATGGCTTGAGCTACAAAAAATTTGGCTGTAATGTTTGCTAAATTAATAAATTAAATACCAAAAAACGACCTACGGGTCGTTTTGTCGTATGTAGCTGCCATTTAACTGATCCGCTCGAATTATGAACCAAACTCGTTACAATGAAACAATGTCATAATACGAGAATCAATAATGAAAACAAAACTCACCTTATTAAGCATGGCACTCGTTGCCAGCTTAACTAGCACCGGCATACACGCCAAAGAATCGCTACAATTTAAAGATGTTTTTAGTTTTAAATCAGCTAAAAGCACGCAACTATCTGACAATGGTCAAGTACTCACTTTTAGTGCAACGCCGTATCGTGGAAATGCAACTGGCCAAGTTTACTCACTACAAAGCAATACTCTCATCGCAGAAGTAGAGCGCGGCACTAAGCCTCATATTAATAAAGCCGCTAACTGGGTCGCTTTTACACAAGTACCTACCTTACTTGAAAAAGAAACAACCAAGAAAAAAGATACCCTTAAAAACAATCTGGTACTCGTAAACACACAATCAGGTGCCCAACAAAGCTTTGCTGATGTAAAAGATTACACGTTATCTGATGACGGTATGTGGCTTGTTTATCGTTTAAATAAAAAAGACGATGACGCAAAAGTAGAAGATAAAACCGATAGCACTAAAAACGAAGTAGACAACGCTATCACGCCCGATAAAAAAGATAAGAGCTATGCGCTTGTTATCGTAAATTTATCTGATAAACGCACCCATACAATAGAAAACGTATTTAGCTACGCGATTAACTCAGCCAACAGCCAGCTATTAGTGAGTCAAAGTTACAGCGATGGTAATAACAACCAAATAGCGTTAATTGAGCTAAGTGACTTTAATTGCAGCGTATTAATTGATGAACCGGGCGTAATCGCAAATAAAATAGCGTGGCACCCAACTGACAACATTGCAGCGTTTACATTGGGTAATTATGTAAATGATGACACGCGCCGTCGAAGCTATAGTTTACAGCTATATAAAAACGATAAACTTTCAACAATAGCATCACCTGATAAAACATGGGTTTTAGGTAAAACAGCCTCTCTTAAGTGGTCAGAAAATGGCGAGCGCTTATATTTTGAAAACCATCCAAAATTAGCAGCTAAAGTAAAAGCCAAAGAATATACCGATGAAGCCTCATTGTACGACTTTGATACCATACGTGAACATAAAGGTTTAGATGTATGGCATAACAACGATGCGCAAATAAAACCACGTGAAGAACAACAATGGAATCAAGTTAATAAAAACCGCCATTACAGCGCGGTATATCACGTTAACTCGCAAAAAGTGGTACAACTAAGTACCTCTAATATGCCTGAAGTTGCGCTAAACCCTGAGCGAGATGTGTCTTTACTTGGCTCATCTAACATCCCCTACCTAGAAAAAATAATGTACGGCGGTTTTTTTGCTGATTACTTTGCAGTAAATATAAACACCGGTAAACAAACTCCCATTATTAGTAACTACCCGTTTCGGCCAAGCCTTGCACTAAATGGTGAATTTGCAGCTTATTTTAGCGATAGCCAAATACAGCTAAAAGATTTAAAAAATAATAAAGTAACACCGCTTACAAAAGCGATTCAGGCAACCTTTGCTGATGATAAACACGACTACCCATCTACTCAACCTGGTTATGGTTTTGCTGGTTGGATGACCGATAGCAGCCAAGTGCTTGCTTATAGTAAATACGATATTTGGGCATTTGACGTAAAAACGCAGCAAGCTAAACGCCTAACTAATGGTAAGCAAAGCAATACGCAGTACCGTGTTATTAAGCTTGATAAAACCCAAGTGGGCTTTAAAAAAGGCGATACATTACTTGTCTCTGCTATTAACTTACAAACTAAACAAAGCGAAGTTGCAAAGCTCGACTTAACCACTAACACAATAACTAACGTGCTTAGCGGTAATAAACGCTTTGATATGGTTAAAAAAGCAAAAAAGGCTGACAAGTACTTATTTACCTCGCAAACTTATAGCCAATTTCCTGATTACTACCAAACTGATTTTAGCTTTAGCGCACCAAAACAAGTGACCACGCTAAACCCACAAATTAATAATTTTGCGTGGGGCGAAAAGCCAGAGCTGATAAGCTATAAAGGTTTTGATGGCGAAGACTTACAAGGCGTACTTATAAAACCAGCGGGCTATAAAAAAGGCGATAAAGTACCTGTGGTTGTGTATTTTTATCGTTACATGAGTCAACGCATGTTTGATTTTCCTAAGATGGAATTAAATCATCGCCCTAACTTCCCTATGTTTACCTCAAACGGTTATGCAGTATTTTTACCTGATATTCGTTTTGAAATAGGTCACCCGGGTAAATCGTCAACGCAAACCATGATAAACGCTACCCAAAAATTAATAGATTTAGGCATAGCCGACCCAGATAAAATAGGCTTACAAGGTCACTCTTGGGCGGGCTATCAAAGTGCGTTTATGATAACCCAAACAGATATGTTTAAAGCGGTTGTATCTGGCGCGCCAGTATCAAACATGACCAGTGCTTACAGTGGCATACGTTTAAAATCGGGCCTTGCTCGTCAATTTCAATACGAAACAGGACAAAGCCGTATTGGCAAAAACTTATTTGAAGCACCAGAACTTTATATAGAAAACTCACCAGTATTTTTTGCAGACAAAGTTAATACACCTATCTTAATAATGTCTGGCGACAAAGACGATGCAGTGCCTTGGCATGAAAGTGTGCAGTATTACTTAGCGCTACGCCGTGCAGGAAAAGATGCTACATTTTTACAATACGAAGGTGAACCACACCACTTGAAAAAGTTTCCTAATCAGGTCGATTTTTCAGTACGTATGATGCAGTACTTTGATCATTACTTAAAAGGCAAGCCAGCTGCAAAATGGATGACACAAGGCGAGGCATTTATAGAGGAATAGATATAACATTTATTCAGAGCTCTACGTAAGCGATAACGGCGAGCTCTGCGTCAATTAAATCAAGGCGAGGCATATTACATTTAAGTAATCAGTCACTACCTAGTCCTTCATACCTTTGAAAAATGCTGTAATGATCTTTAAACTTTTATAAACACCACCGTATATAAGCGTTTTAATCAAAGTAAAAAACTATAACAAAAGCCTAATATAAGTAATAATCACTAAATTCAGAGGTTAAAGAGTCGTTCATTATGCTAGGTTTTTGGTACAAAGAGTTTCCACAATACCCAAAAGACCATAAGGATTTTTGGCGTACTCGCTTAATAGCCCACTCTTTACTAATAACTACATGTTACTTTTTAGTTTTAACACTCCTCAATCTTTTTTATTTTAAAAGCTATGACATTGCTTTAATTGATGCCTTAGGACTTACTATATCGTTAGGTATTTATACTTGGTTTAATAAAACAGCCAACGTAAATGCAGCAGCGTGGGCTGTTACCCTTATGGTCGTTAGCTTAATTATGATGTTTGTGGTTTCTGTAGGTGGGCATGCGCATTCTTTATTTTGGGCGACGTTAATCCCGCCTTTTAGCTTTTTTTTAGTTGGAAGAAACTGGGGAAGTCTATTTAGTGCAGTCGCCTTTACTATTTGTGCGTATCTTGTGTATTTACAACAACAGCAAACCGTAACAATTGGCTTAGGCTCTTTATTTAATCTTATAGAGGTAAGTCTTGCTCATATTTTAATTTTTAGATTTTACGAAAAAACACGGTTTTCGGCATACACTCGATTATCTATCCGTAACTTAGAAATTCAACACTTAGCAGAAACCGATAAGTTAACGGGGCTTTATAACAGGCAAAAATTTGATTTTGAATTATCACAGTTAATTGCTAAAAATGACGTTTTTAAAACCCCGCATTGCTTACTTATTTGCGATATAGACCACTTCAAAAATATAAACGATACCTACGGGCATTTAGTTGGCGATAACGTACTCACTGAATTTTCTAAAATATTAAAAATGCGTATGGGAAATGATGCACTTATTGCGCGATGGGGCGGAGAAGAATTCACGATTATTTTATCGAACACCTCTTTAAATGATAGCGCTAAAAAAGCTGATGACCTGAGAAAATATATTGCCGAAAACAGCATTACAAATATAGCATTTACTATAAGTATTGGGTTAGCAACGATACAAAAAGACGATACAGTGCTAAAACTATTGGAGAGGGCTGATACTGCGCTATATAAGGCTAAAAATAATGGACGCAATAAAGTATGTGTTAGCGATAACGATTCAACCGTTATCGCTCAATCAACTTACTTAAATGGGTCTATAGCCTAAACTTAAGCGTACTGCCCACAAGCAAATCCACAGCTCCAAGCATACTGGAAATTGTAGCCCCCTAACCAACCCGTTACGTCAGTTACTTCGCCTATAAAGTATAGGCCTTTAGCTTTTTTAGCTTCAAAGGTTTTTGAGCTCAACTCGTCGGTATCTACACCGCCCAAAGTTACCTCAGCAGTACGATAGCCCTCGGTCCCATTAGGCTTTATTTGCCACGCATGAATATAATTTACTAACTCATCTATTTGAGCATGTGTAAGCTGATTAATATTACAATCTGGTATCGCTTTGCTTTCGTGCAGTATTTCTATAAAGCGTTTAGGTAAAATAGTCGCAAGGCTGTTTTTTAACGACTTTTGGGCTTGTGTTTCACGCCAATCAGCAAGTTGCTGCTTTAAATTAATTTCAGGTAATAGGTTTATAGTTACAGCCTGCCCTGCTCGCCAAAATGAGCTTATTTGCAATATTGCAGGGCCCGATAACCCTCGGTGAGTAAAGAGGATATTTTCTTTAAATACAGTGCCGTCTTCGCTTGAAACTTCACAAGGGATACTAATTCCCGAGAGCCCTTCAAAACGCTCTTTATCATGCTGATGCAAAGTAAATGGTACAAGTGCTGCCATGGTTGGTAACACGCATAAGCCAAACTGCTCTGCAATTTTATAACCTATTGGTGTAGCCCCTAGTTTTGGCATAGTTAAGCCACCCGATGCAATAACTAACGACTCACAGATTAAGGTTTCTTGCTCTGTGGTAACGCTATAGCCGGTTTCGGTTTTTGATACGCTGATCACTTCACTGCGTAGCTTTATATTTACTCCGGCCCACTCACATTCGGTTAGTAAAATATCAACAATGTCTTGTGCATTGTTATCGCAAAAAAGCTGGCCTAGTGTTTTATGGTGATACGCCAAGCCATGCCTGTCCACCAGCTCAATAAAGTCATGCTGTGTATAGCGACTTAAGCATGATTTAACAAAATGAGAGTTTGTGCATAAGTAGTTATCCGGGGTTGCATTTTCATTTGTAAAATTGCAACGCCCACCACCACTTATTAAAATTTTACGACCTGGTTTTTTCCCCATATCAAGTACTGTAACGCTTCGGCCACGGTATCCAGCTTGCGCTGCACACATTAATCCTGCTGCTCCCGCACCTATTACAATTACATCTACTTGGGTCATTTATTTATCTCATTAAAAAATTTGCTCGATTATAGCAAAGTTTAATAGCTAACAACGCAGCATTTGAATTATTAGTAATAACACAACAAAAACGCATCAGTAATAAGTAGGGAATAATTACCCCCACAATAAAACAACCCTTTATGCTTATTTTTAATTTATATGACAAATACTAAACAACGAGTAAACCGCTAAAAACCTGGGTTATAACTAAATGAAAGAGGTACATAATAAATTGATATTTTAACCTAGTTAACAGATCGTTTACTTTTGTTCCCGCATCGTGATCTTATATCACGAAATAATAAATAAAAATCTAGGGATAATTATGACAACTAGTAAAACTTTTAAAAGATGCGCAATTGCAATTACAGTTAGTACGCTTTTTGCAGCAACATCTGGCATGGCTCAATCAGTTTCAAGTTCAATGGCTGAAACATCGGCTAAACTACAAAGCCAAGGCAGTTTCGAAACTCAGTTCATTATTAAATATAAAAATAATAACGAAATGGCGAGCTTTTCAACTGCTGACGCAAACCCGTCTAGCATGAAAAAGCGCGCACAGAGCTTTGTTAAAAACTTCGCTTCTAAAAAAGGCAAAGTAAAAGCAAAATATATTCGTGCAATGGCACTTAATAACCACCACGTAATGCGTGCTGATAAAAAATTAAGTGCGGCAGAGGCCCAAGAGTTTATGCAAGAAATGGTTGATTCAGGCAATGTTGAATACATTGAAGTGGATCAAATATTAAAGCCGTTTTCAACTCCTAACGATCCACGCTTTGATGACCAATGGCACTACTACGAGCAAGCCGGTGGTTTAAACTTACCTACTGCATGGGATACCGCAACGGGTAGCGGTGTAGTTGTAGCTGTACTAGATACGGGTTACCGCCCACATGCCGATTTAAATGCTAACATTTTACCGGGTTACGATATGATCTCTAACCTATCGGTAGCTAACGATGGCGGTGGTCGCGATAGCGATGCACGTGATCCTGGTGATGCAGTTGCTGCGAATGAATGTGGCACTAACGGTGCACAAAACTCTAGCTGGCACGGCACGCACGTAGCCGGCACAGTTGCTGCGGTAACCAATAACGGTGAAGGTGTTGCAGGCGTAGCTTATAACGCAAAAGTAGTGCCTGTTCGTGTACTTGGTAAGTGTGGTGGTTTAACCTCTGATATTGCAGATGGTATTATTTGGGCATCTGGCGGAAGTGTTTCAGGCATTCCTGCTAACTCAAACCCTGCAGATGTAATAAATATGAGTTTAGGTGGCAGCGGTTCATGTAGCTCTACAACTCAAAATGCAATTAACACCGCGCGTAGTAACGGCACTGTGGTAGTTATTGCTGCAGGTAACGATAACGATAACTCCGCAAACTACAACCCAGGTAACTGTAATGGTGTAGTAAACGTAGCATCAGTAGGTCGTAATGGCGGTCGAGCTTATTACTCAAACTACGGTAGCAATATTGATGTTGCAGCACCGGGTGGCGCGCAAAGTTTTGCAAACGACTCCGAGGGTGTTCTATCAACTTATAACTCAGGTTCGTCTACACCTTCAAGCGACAGCTACGGTTATTCGCAAGGTACATCAATGGCTGCGCCTCACGTAGCAGGTGTTGCGGCACTTATTAAGCAAGCAAAACCAGATGCAACGCCTGACGAAATAGAAAGTATTTTAAAATCAACAACCCGTTCGTTCCCTGCTACATGTACTAGCTGTGGTACGGGTATTGTTGATGCAGCCGCAGCTGTTGCAGCTGCAAGTGGCGGCACTACTCCGCCTACAGGCGGTGATAGCGAGCTTATTAATGGTGAAGCTAAAACAGGTTTAAGTGGGGCTGCAAATGCACAAGCGTTTTACACTATGACCGTACCAAGCGGTGCAACTAACGTAACATTCACTATGAGTGGTGGTACTGGTGATGCTGATTTATACGTACGTGCGGGCAGTAAACCTACAACTACTACCTATGACTGTCGCCCTTATAAAGGCGGTAATAGCGAAGAGTGTTCTATTGATAACCCTACTGCGGGAACTTACCACGTAATGCTTAACGGCTACTCTGCGTATTCAGCTGTGAGCTTGGTAGGTAATATTACTGGTGGTTCATCGTCTGGTGGCGGTACAGGCACTCCACAAGCAGGCGGCGGCACTATAAGCGATGTGACAGCCAATACTGGTCAGTGGAAACATTACACGTTAGATGTACCTGCAGGAATGAGTACGTTTACAGTAACAACGTCGGGTGGAAGTGGCGATGCAGACTTATTTGTAAAATATGGCAGCCAACCAACAACCACTACGTACGATTGTCGCCCTTATAAAAATGGCAACGCAGAAACATGTACATTTACCAATCCACAAGCAGGTACTTGGCACTTAAGCGTTAACGCCTATAGCACTTTCTCTGGTTTAACACTTAGCGGACAATACCAACCGTAATTTAAAATTTGAGCCGTAAATAAAAAACCGATGTTGTTTCCAACATCGGTTTTTAAATAGTAAGTAGCTGATTAATTAAAGCTAAAACCTACATTTTATTACTGTTATAGCTTCTCTAGTACTGATTCTGCACGGCTTACAACAAACTCTTTGTCTTGCTCTACAAATAAACCAGTTACTACTGCATTTTCAACAATCATAGCGTAACGCGTTGAACGTAAACCACCAAAACTAGCGGTATCTTTATCAAGCCCTAACGATTTAGTGAAACTTCCATCGCCATCAGCAAGCATTGTAATTTCTTGCGCGTTTTGCGAGTCGCCCCATGCTTTCATAACAAATGCGTCATTAACAGATACACAGTAAATAGCATCAACACCTTTTGCTTTAATTTTATCAGCAAGAGTAATAAATTCAGGTAGATGTGCATTTGAACACGTTGGTGTAAATGCACCTGGCACTGCAAATAACACGACTTTTTTACCTTCAAACAACTCTTTGTTTGTAAGAGATTGCATACCGTCGTCAGTTAATTGCGTTAACGTAACCGATGGTAATTCTTGGCCTTGCTCAATCATGGTGGTTCCTTTAAAAGATCAATACAGAATAAGTAACAATCATACTACGTAACCTATTACAGTGTAGGTAAAGTGTAACTAACTTAGTAACCCAGAGTAGTCTAGCAAAGGTTTATAGACCGCGTTCACTACATTTTATGAAAACTATTTTAGCTTCTATAGTTTTCATAAAATTTATTGCTCTGTAGTTAAGGTAAATTCAAATCGTTTATAAAGCGAGAAAAGTCATTACCTAACTTTTTATCCCGCATGCTGTACTCGACAATTGCTTTTAAATAGCCTAACTTATCTCCGCAATCGTGAGAGCGACCACTCATATGGAATGCTTCAACAGTTTCTTGTGCCATTAATGCGTCAATAGAATCTGTAAGTTGTATTTCACCGCCAGCACCTACAGACGTTTTTGCAAGTAGAGGCCAAATATTCTTACTCAGTACATATCGCCCTACAACAGCAAGATTTGAAGGTGCTAAATCTGCATCAGGTTTTTCAACCATTGCTTTAATTGCAGCACTTTTACCTGGCATTAACTCAACACCGTTTATATCAGCAATACCATATTTACTAATGTCTTCTTTAGCTACTGGCTCAAGCATTATTTGACTTGCTTGAGTTTCTTTAAAGCGTTTAATCATGGCCGCTAAGTTTTCAGTTTTTTGGTCCGCTGTATAAGCATCAAGTATCACATCTGGCAGGAGCACTACAAAGTTATCGTCACCAACTATTGGCTTAGCACACAAAATAGCATGCCCTAGCCCTTTAGCTTCACCTTGGCGTACACTCATAATGGTGACATCAGGCGGACAAATAGAGCGAATCTCATCTAATAAAGCACGTTTAACACGTTTTTCAAGAGTAGCTTCTAGCTCGTAACTTGTATCAAAATGGTTTTCGATTGCATTTTTAGAGCTGTGTGTAACTAATACAATATCTTTAATACCGGCAGATACACATTCGCTGACAATATATTGAATTAGAGGTTTATCAACTATAGGGAGCATTTCTTTTGGAATAGCTTTTGTCATAGGGAGCATTCTCGTCCCTAAGCCTGCTACTGGAATTACAGCTTTCATATCTATCCTTAGTGATTAAGTTTGTAAATAAACTAGCAGATACAAAATAGATACCAGCTGAATAAAGTTACCTCTTTTGAAGGAGTAAATTTGAAGCTGCTTTTAAAGTGAAGACTCTACACTTTGGGAATATAA
>NZ_WTKW01000094.1:0-13147 GCF_011378745.1 Pseudoalteromonas sp. Z1A6 | reverse complement strand
AAAAACGGCGTACTTTTTAGTACGCCGTTTTTGTTTTAATATGTGATTAAGAGTTACAAACCAAGTAAAGCTAAGCGCACTAAGTTCTCCACCGTGGCTTCATGCGCACTTTTATTTTTATTAGTTGGCGTAAACCTAGAAGCAGGTGATTTAATAGTTATAAACCCATGATTGGTTGCCATTTCGTGGGCTAACAGTTTACGCTCTCGAGGTGTTAAATGGTTTTCGTGTATTTTTGCCAGCTCGCCGCTATCAAGCCATATGCCTGCACAGCCTGGGCATTCGTCTATTTCGACAGCCTTTACTGGCGAAAAATACCTGCGCATCATCACAATGCTTATGCACTTTGGACAATTAATTCGTAGCGATACATCGTATTCACTCTCGATATGATCACTCAAATATTTAAGTAATACCTCACCGTGCTTTAACTCTGGCGAGCTAAACTTAAAAATTTGGCTGTTATCAAAAAATACGCCGCCTTGAGCTGACGTAAAGACAGTAAAACCGCCAACAAGTAAAGGCTCAAGTGGCGTATTAGTTCTAGGGCAATACATTTAAAATTCCTTTTTTATTTTTATACTTTTATTATTTATTCAAGCGCTTTATGAATAAGCCCAACTAGCGGCGCGGGTAACGTAATATTACCTGTAAGTACAAACTCGTGTGCCTCATCTGACATTTTTTGCCATGTACGGCGAATAATACCAATCCATTTTTCTTCATTGTAATCTGGTTTTGCATTGGCAAACCCAAGCATGTAGTGTTCAATAAACACCAAACTCGCTACATCTTCTACTAATTGGCTATCTGGATTGCGCTTAATATCTTTTTTAGCAACAGCGTTATAAACACGGTTTTGGTCCGTATCGTTAAACCCAGCTTGTTTCATTAATTCAACGGCTAGTGACGCATGAAAAATATAAAGTGCGCTGCGCCATTGATGATAACCCTGCTTGTTCATTTCAAAGTCACTACGTGGCGACTTCCAACGCTGAATATGCTGTGCACGCACTGCAACTTGCATGAGTTCATCGGCATCTGGTTTAAAACGAGTTAGCATTTCGCTCATACGCAAGCCGTATAAGCTTTCTTTTGGAAAGCTTTGCCCATTGTGCTGCTCAGTATTAGGGTCTTGGTTATTAGCTTCATCAATCAGCGTTATTACTTTATTAAACATGACGGTCTTTTATTGTAATTAGTTTTAATCATTCTAAACGCTGATAAAACAATAAACTAGTGGCCCACTCACTTCAGCGGTGAAATTTGTTCAATCAAAAAGTAAAACCAATTGATACTGGTTATAAAAGTAAGCGCATTAATAAAGTTAACTTGGTACTATATTAAAAACAAAAATGATAAATGTGCGTACACTAATAAAAATTAACGCGCTAAAAATGAGAATAATATGTTCAAAAAAACAATTTTAGCTATTTGCTTAGCTGTAGCATCACTGCCGAGCGCAGCCGATAGCAATGCAGATTTAAAAACCATTATTGATAACCATTGGCAAAATGCAAAAGCCGAAAAAATATTCTTTCGTACCGACCCTGATGGTTGGAAACCCAGTGGTACATTACCAAATTGGACCGAACAAGCCATTGCAAAGCGCCAAGCTTATAATAACAATGTATTAAAAAACTTAAGTAAAATAGATCCTAAAACGCTGAGCAGCTCGCAGTTAATGAACTACCGTTTATTTAAATACGAGCGAGAAACAGAGCAGCAAAGTTACCTTTTTCAAGATAAGTATTTTCAGGTTAACTTTTTAAGTGGCTGGCATACCTACTTTGCCGAAGCACCGGCTAATATGGCATTTTTAACACCTGATGATTACAACGCATTTTTAGTAAGCCTTGCCGACTACCCTCGCTTTAATCAAGAAAACATTAACTTGATGAAGGAAGGCATTGAAAAGGGTTACACCCACTACTGCAAAACATTTGAAAATTACAGCCAGAGCATTAACGCTCATATAGTTAAGCAACCTGAAAATAGCGCCTTATACGAGCCCTTCACCCGTATACCAAATACATTTACAGCAGAGCAAAAGGCCACATACCAAAACAAAGCTAAAGCCTTAATTAGCTCAAAAGTAGTACCAGCTTATCAGCACTTTTACGACTTTTTTGAAAACGATTACATGCCTAACTGTAGAGCAGAGCCAGGTATTTCAAGTGTTAAAGGCGGGCTTGAGTATTATAAATATGCGGTAAATTATTACACCACAACCAATGCAACACCCAAGCAAATACACGAGCTTGGCTTAAAAGAAGTGGCGCGTATAAAAACGCAAATGCAAAACATTATTGATAAAGTAGGTTTTGACGGCACTTACAGCGATTTTTTAGAATTTTTAGCAACCGATGAGCAATTTTACGCAACAGACGCGCAAGACCTGCTTGAAAAAACAGCCTTTATTACGCAAAAAATGTATGGCAAATTACCAACCTACTTTAATCATTTACCGCGTAACACCTTTACAATAAAAGGCTCAGCGAGTCGTGGCGCTTTTTATATGCCACCGGCTGATAACCGCTCGCCGGGTACTTACTTTTTAGCCTCAACACCTAAGCTACAACCTTTATATAATTTAGAAGCACTAAGCCTACACGAAGCAATACCAGGGCATCATTTACAAAACGCCATTGCAATGGAGTTAGACGTACCTGAGTTTAGACGCACACTTAGCCACTCAGCATTTGGCGAAGGCTGGGCACTTTACACTGAACGCTTAGGTAAAGAAGCCGGCTTTTATCAAAACCCATACAGCGACTTTGGTCGTTTAGGTTACGAAATGTGGCGCGCAGTGAGGCTTGTTGTTGATACCGGTATTCATGCATTTGGCTGGAGCCGCCAAAAGGCAATAGACTACTTAGCAGATCACACTGCATTGCCACAAAGCGCAGTGGAGGATCAAATAGATCGTTATATCTCATGGCCAGGCCAAGCGCTCTCGTACAAAATGGGCGAGCTAAAAATACGCGAACTACGTGCAAAAGCGGAAAAAGAACTAGGCGCTAAATTTGATATTCGCAGCTTTCACGACACCGTTATTGGCCAAGGTTCATTGCCTATGTCAGTACTTGAGGATGTAATAAACGATTGGATAGCAGAGCAAAAATCAGCTATTTAAAAACAATACTTCAATAAGCTAAGAGGCGGTTTAATAATCGCCTCTTTTTAAAAGTCTATTAACCATCTCAAAACTAATCCCTACCCGCTTTTGCTTCGTAAAGTTAATGATTAAAAAAACCTGAGCAAACCTATGAGCAAACGCATTTTATATTGGCTACAAAACGATTTACGCCTCACTGACAACACTATTTTTAGTGACCTTGCGTCGCAGCAATGCGCACTCGATATTGTATTTGTAATAAATCCGCATTGGTTCAAAAATAATAACTACCAACAAAAACCATATGGCGTGCATAAACAACAGTTTTTAATGCAAAGCTTATTTGAGCTACAGCAGACGCTTATTGAACGCGGACAAACACTGCACGTGCTTGAAGGTGAACCAATAGCGCTTTTAAAAGCGCGTATAAATGATCTAAACATTGATGAAGTTGTATTTAGCAAGCAAATCGGTTTGTACGAGCAACGCCAAATAAGTTTACTTAAAGCGCATTGCCCAAATACAGAATTTACAGGCGTGCTGCAAGACACCCTATTTAAACAAAGCGACCTACCTTTTAATTTAAACGAGCTGCCTAAAAGCTTTACGCCGTTTCGTAAAAAGGTAGAGGCAGCCAATATACCTATAACTCTCTCAATGTTACCTGAAGGTTTACTCCCTCAACCTATAACATTATGTGCGGCCAAACCAATTGAGCTTACTGAACATACTGATGACAACAACGCGATAATGCACGGCGGATTTAAAAGTGCGCAAGCTCATTTAGCGCAGTACTTTTCGGGCTTACTGCCAAGTACCTATAAAACAACTCGAAACGAGCTTGATGGCTTTAATAACACCACAAAATTTAGTACCTGGCTTGCCTTTGGCTGTGTAAGTGCACGGCAAGTTTATAAAGCGGTTGAAGAGTACGAACATAAACATATCGTCAACGAATCTACTTATTGGATTAAGTTTGAATTGCTATGGCGAGAGTATTTTAAATGGCATGCACTCAATGCGGGCAACAGCTTATTTAGCTTTAAAGGCCAAAAACAAACCAAACCCCTAACAACGTTTATGCCAAACCGCTTTGCTGCGTGGTGTAATGGCTCAACACCCTTCCCATTGGTCAATGCCATTATGAATGAGCTTAATGCCACTGGTTATATATCAAACCGAGCAAGGCAAGTTGCGGCAAGTTGTTTAGTTAACGAACTTGGCCTTGATTGGCGCTATGGCGCGGCTTATTTTGAACAGCAATTGATTGATTACGACGTAGCCGCAAACTGGGGCAACTGGCAATACATAGCGGGCGTAGGTGTAGATCCGCGTGGCGGTAGGCACTTTAATATTGAAAAACAAACGTTACAGTTTGATCCGCTCGGTATTTACACTAATAAATGGCAAGGTAATAAAAATACCAGCGCGCAGCTGGATGACTTAAACGAAGTTGATTGGCCAATTTAAGCCAATCAACTTTTACCAAATAACGTTTAAAACAGCTCAGCAATACCTATATTAATGGCAAAGCCGCCTAACGTTAAAAACAAAAATAAACACAGTGCCAGTAACAGCGGTTTAATACCCGCTTGGCGAATTGCCCCAACATGTGTGCGTAAACCCAAAGCCACCATCGCAATGGTGAGTAATATATTATCAAACCAAACAACTGCGTTTGTAGTCACTTGAGGAATAATAGAGAGTGAATGCACACCACTGGCCACTATAAATAACACCGCAAACCAAGGGATAGTAATACCTGATTTATCGCCCTCACTGCTTGCTGCATCACCTGCTTTTGCTCTTTTTTTACTTTGCCAAAATGATAAACCCACTAAAAATGGCGCAAGCATCATCACTCTTAGCATTTTTTCTATTACTGCGGTGTCGGCCGCGTTAGCGCTTACCGCAGTGCCCGCTGCAACCACTTGCGCTACTTCATGAATGGTTGAGCCTACAAAAATACCGTATGCGTGTTCGCTCAATCCCATGTACTCAAACATTATTGGGTAGGCAAACATGCTTAGCGTACCAAACACCACCACCGTTGCTACCGCTACTGATACTTTATGCGCCTGTGCTTTTATAACAGGCTCGGTTGCCATCACCGCTGCAGCGCCACAAATAGAGCTACCCGCGCCAATTAATATAGTTGTTTGCTCATCTAGCTTAAATACACGTTTGCCAAGTTGAATTGCTAATATAAATGTACCAACAAGCATAACAATGTCAGTTAGTAAGCCACTCCAACCAACGCCCGCTACTTGCGTAAAGGTTATTCTAAAACCAAACAACACAACGCCCGCTTTGAGCAAAATACTTTTAGCGTAATCAACGCCCACATCGGTATGAGTCGCTATACCCGAAAAAATACTGTTACCCACAATAATACCAACCACAATACCAATAGTGAGTGAGCTAAATTGCGCAGTTTGCATTATTGGTAATTTACTAAGCGCAACAGAAACGCCCGCAAGTACAATAACCAGTAACATGCCAATCCACCAGCGAGAGTCACCATACTGTTTAGTGTTAACACCTAAAGGCTGTAACCCATTTTTAATAGCGCTAAGCATAATATTCCCTCAATCAAACAACTCTAATTAGTTGACTTCATTTTAATAAAGGCCAAAATATAACTCCAATATATTAAAATCATGATTCGATAACTTAAGGTTATGTAATTTGAGAGGCGCAATGAATTTACATGCACTTAGGGTGTTTTATACGGTAGCAAAGCTTGGTAGTTTTTCAAGCGCAGCCGAGGCGCTTTTTATAAGCCAACCTGCGGTATCTAAAGCGCTAAAAGAGCTTGAGTATCAATTAAATATTCAACTTATTGAACGTGCATCTAAAGGCAAAAAACTCACTTTAAGTGAAGGCGGGCAAGCGCTTTTTGAACATGCGCGTAGTATTTTTGCCATAGAAAAAGCCGCCATTGAAGATATTAAATCGCGCACAGGGCTTAAGCGCGGCACATTGGTTATAGGCACCAGCACCACCATTGCCAGCTATTGGCTGCCTCCTTACTTAGCTAAATTTTGCGCGCAGTACCCACATATAAAAGTAGAAGTACAAGTGGCTAATACTGCGCAAATTGAGCACGCACTACTTGAATGCACCATCGATTTAGCACTGGTTGAGGGCACACCCACCGAGCCACACATTATTAGTAAGCACTGGCAAAACGATTTAATGAGTGTGGTTATACCAAGCAATTTAAAACCCGCTAAAAATGTAAAAGCATGGTTAAACAATCAATTTTGGTTACTACGCGAACCTGGCTCGGGCACTTTAGAGGTGTCGGTTAAGTTATTACAGCAACACGGTATTACGGCAAAAAACTGTATGCAACTCGGAAGTAATGAAGCAATAGCAAGAGCAGTAGCACAAGGAATGGGCGTTGCTTTATTGCCTAATGTAGTCACAGACGATTTAGTACAATTGGGTAAATTAACACGGCTAGAACAGCCAAATGACGTCGAGTTATCAAGACCATTATACCAATTACACTACAAAGACAGACCGTCTTCTCATGCTGCGCAAGCATTCGAAAAAAGCCTGTTTAGTGAATAATTTTTGTATGAGTAGATTTAGATCTGAGCTGTAAGTCGAGTAAGAAAACGGTTGTGTAACATTAATCGCTTTTTGTGGTGTTACCTTAATTTATTATATATAAGCCAACTAGTTAAACCCATTGAAAGTACTAATAAATGAAGAACCAATGTTGCACGATTAAATTCACTAAAAAGACTAAGTAAAAAAACTGGAAGTATACTTAAGATTAAAACTACAGGTAATTTAAATAAATTTAACTTTTGGAGTAATAAGCTAATAGGTAATCCGTAAATGAACATTAAAGGATAGAAATAAAATAAACTTCCCATCCCTATTGACACACCAAAACCAACACCTGAAATTAATGAACTAAGAGAAGTATAATTTTCTATACCCGCATAAAAATAACAAAAACCAAGGACTGGTAATACAATTAAAGGACTAAGGATCGCAGCAATCAAATTTTTACGGAGATCCTTAAACATATTAAGAAACACCATAACGAGCTTGTAGATTAATTAGTTTTTTATTTGTTTTAATTGATATGCAAACCATAGCTGAATTCCTATTTTTGCTCAGCCAAAGGGGGAAATTTTTGGCCTTTACACATTAAAGTATCAGGAGACTACTCATAGCAGCCCAACAGCTAACTTATAAACCTATTTGCTAAATCGTTAACCCCAAATACGAACAAGCTCTATTTACAAACCCTGCGTTAAATCTTGCGCCAATGTACCCGTTGGTTTTTCAATTACGCGTACTAACTCTTTGCCATTTTGTTTAACAATAAACGTTGGTGTGTATTGCAAGTCATTAGCCTGTGCAATGCCTGCATCGTCTTGCTTGTTGTAACCTACGGCCACATATTCAATGCTTGCAAGTTCAACTTTCGACGCATCAAGTAACTTAATCAGCTTTGGCACTTCGCGCTCACTGTCGTGGCACCACGTACCAAATAATACAATAAGCTCTTTGCCTTCTAGCTTTTGCATTAGGGCTATATCTTGTGCTGTTGGTGTATACGCTTTGTATTGCTCGTTAAACTTGTTGTAGTCGCTTAGCAGTTCTTGCGTACTTATCTCGCCCGAAAATGGCGCCGTAGCAGCGCAGCTTACAAGCGGCATGCTTAAAGCGCACAGTAAAATTAATTGTTTAAACATAAGGTTGCTCTTAATTTAGGTATTAATTTAGGTATTAAACGACTATACCCAATATTAAGTGTGGAGTGAACAGCTCAAGACCGTTACTTTTTATCCATAAAAAAGTTAACTTGCGATAAGTTAGTTAAATACTCGCGTCTTACGTCTTTATTTTCAGCCAGCTTGTCTAAATCACCAATTAAGGTAACTAACTTATTATGAGAATGACTGCTGGTTGTTTTAAAGTCATCTTGCTTTTCGTCGCTCTCAACACGCTCTTTTTTATTCATGTTGTAGCTGTTTTCGTTTTCTTCAAGCCAAATATCGTCAATTAAGCGAATGTCACTTTTACTAATGGTTTGCTCTTGCATCGCCATTTGCAGCTCGTATTGATTTGTTTGAGGGTTAAACGCATACATTTTTGTATCAACATCAACTTCGTGAGACTGGTCAAGCCCCACAAGTTCTTTATTTTTAACTGCGGTACCTACGTTATAACTCTCTTCTTTGTCGTAGTAGTCGGGGCGACTGTATTGATAATCAAAGTGGCTACTTACATTTTTACTTTGTGTTAAACCGCTAAGCTCGCCTAATTGGGTTTGCTCAGTCGCTTGGCTTAGCTCAATGGTACTTTTAGGCTGATAGTCACCGCTATCCAGTGCGTAAGAAAACGTAGCATCAAAATCAGCGAGCTTAGACACACCCGCCCCCAATGTATTGGGTGCTTTATTACCAAGCCCTTGGTAACGGGGATCGTTTGCGATCATGTTATCAACTAAATCGGCAACCATAGCGCGCCCGTCATTAAATTGCTTATCTGCAAGCGACTCAATATTGCTATAACGTTCAGCCGCTGACGACATACTTGTAAAAGCGCCTTTAAATAATGCAAAACCTTGCTGCATTGTCTCATCCCCTTTACGACCAAATGCCGAGTCTTTACTATCCTCGGTACTGTTTACTCGGCTATCTTCTAAGCTTTGATCGAGGGACGCTAAATACTGCTGCATTTGCTGTGTGTCTTCAGCGCCAATGGTCGACATATCGAGTGCAAAGTCGATTTCGTTTTTCCCATTCTCAGCCTTAAACACAAGTGCTTGTTGATTTGTCGCTTCATCTATTGAGTAACTTAAATCAAGCGTGTTTTCGCCTGTATCAAGCGCATCATTTTGCGTTGTTGAAAACGACACATTAAAACCCGCTAGCTGCTCACTATTAAAGCCTGCTAAAAAGTCTAAACTCATGTCTGTTTGGTTTGGCACTATAAGAGGATTGAATGAATTTTCACTCACTTTAAAAAACTCATCGGCCATTTCACCAACACCCGCCATAACCTGCGTTAAAGCCGCATGTTCAGCCTCAGATAAATCGCCATTTACTTCGTAACTTATGCCAAAGCCATCAACGGCTTCGCCCGTTTTTTCATCAAAGCCTTGTGACGAATTAAAAGTGATATTTATTACATCACCCTCTTTGGTTTTTACCGAGAGCTCAAATAAATAATTATCGTCATCCTCGTACTTGCTACGGTTAGCACTTTCCATATAAGGATTAAGCGTGCGCTCAACACGTTGCTGGCTTGAGGCTAAAAACGTTTTTTGCTCATGCCCAAGTTGCCCCAAGCTTGATAAAATATCGCTGGTATTAGCATAAGCACCCTGAATATTTTTAACAGATGTATTTAATCGCTCAATTAATTGGGTGCTGTTTTCATTTTTTAATAACCCCTCATTCTGAGAGCTTATTACGGTGCGCAGGGCGAGTTCTTCATCGGAGAGTTTATAGTTAAGCGTGCTAGGTGTGCTTGAAATAGTAAATAGCGAGGTAAGTTGCTGTTGTAAAATATCCCCTACTTTTTGATTGCTAGTTATTGTTTCGTAAAGTGTTTCATCATTTAGCTGGCTTAATAACTCGTCGGTTATTTTAGGCGCATTAATTTGTAAATCATTAATAGCTTGAAGGTCGCCACTGCTGTGTAGTGAAGGTGTCGCAGATGTTTGGTTCGCGTTATTAACTGATTGGGCAAGCACAGTGCTTAGATTAGCCTGACTGCCAAATATATTATTAACCATGATTATCCTTAATCGCTAAACCTATTAAGTAATGTATCGGGCGCTTAGTTAAAAGCTTTAGCCTAAAGGCGCATTTTTTACCTATTATTTATACAAATAATCGGCCTTACTCTTAAGGGCTATTTTATTTGCTTACTATCTTCACCTGTTTCTTTTATTTTTTGTACTAAAAAATCGACCGCCGCTTTTACCTTTGGTACCAAATAACGTTGTTTTTGATACAACAAATAAACAGCCATATTAGAATTTTGAGTTATTGCCACCTCATGCTCAAACTTAAGCTCTTGTAACTCACCCAGCTCAAGATATGAAGCCAGTGCCCATCGAGTTGACATTAAAATACCTTCCCCGTTACATGCTTTTTTGGCAAGCCACGACCCGTTATTTGAAATAGCGACCGCAGGCCCAGAAACGTCATGCCATTGCTCATCTACTTTACATAACCACGGCGTTGGCCCTGAAGGCGTTTTAAAATAAAGCCCATTATGGTGCTTTAATTCCATGGCGTTACTTGGCACTCCGTGTTTTTGTAAATAGCAGGGGGACGCCACAGGTATAAAGCCATTATCCATAAGTTTTATTGCTATCACGCGCTCATTGGGTGCATAACCACCACGAATAGCAATATCAACATCGTCACGGCCAAGTGTCGACAGCTCATCGCTTAAGCTTACATCGAGTATTATTTCAGGGTATAACGCGCTAAGCTCATCAAGCAGCGGCATGAGCATTTTGTCGCCAAAACCTACCATGCAACTTATAGATAAACGCCCCTTTGGGGTTGTTTGGTAACTTCGAACCGTTTCGTGGCTTTGCTCAAGCTGGTTCACTATTTTTTGTACATCGCTGTAGTAAATTTGCCCTACTTCGGTCAGCTTAACTATGCGAGTTGAGCGTTTTAAAAGCGTAGCCCCTAGGCTTTTTTCTAAATCGGCCACTCGCCTCGACAACGACGAAGGCGGCACACCAAATGCTTTTGCGGCTTTAGTAAAACTGCCTGTTTCAACCACCTTAATAAAATACCGTATGGCTTTTAGTTGATCCAAGTCGCCTCTCCATTAAATAAAATGCTTTATTGTCTTAAAGACAAAAGTGATTCGCATTTTCCCTTATATATAAGCAAATTAAAACAAGTAATAATAGGCTCAACTTAAACACGGGGACCAAATTGCATTATTTGGCAATGAGTATCCTCACGTTAATAATGGAAAGCTGACTTATGATTACTTTGCACGGTTTTGCTGCTAGCAATTATTACAACCTAGTTAAACATGTACTTTTACACAAACGACTGCCATTTAAAGAACACCTTGTTTACGGCGGTAGTGAAGAGTTACTAGCAATCAGCCCTGCAGGCAAAGTGCCTGCAATCACAACAGCTAATGGCCTTAATATTTCTGAGTCGAGTGTTATTTGCGACTTTATAGAAGAGTCGTACCCACAAACTCCGCTATACCCTGAAGATGCAGGTGAGCGCGCAGTTGTTCGTCAAATTATGAAAATAGCAGAGCTTTATTTTGAACTGCCAAGCAGACGATTCATCCCTTATGTATTTTCGGGTAATGAAGTTCCTGAGGCACTTAAAACAGAAGTACGCCAAGTATTAACTCGCGGCGTTACTGCATTAAGCAAGCTAGGTAAGTTTTCACCTTGGATTGCAGGCGAGCAATTCACAATGGCAGACATTTACGTTTATTACGTAAACACCATTGTTAGCGCCTTTGGCTCTACTCAGCTTGATTGGGATGTACTAGCACAAGTTCCCGGCATGAAGGAGTGGAGCGAATCAATGAGCCAATTAGCCATTGCCCAAAGCATAGAGGCCGACCGCCAAGCAAATATGGCTGACTTTATGCAAAAAGTGAAAGCTCAAATTCAAGCAGTAAACGCTAAATAGCCCTTAGCTATATAAGAAGCCTTTAGCTATAACAGCCCTTAGCTATAACAGTAATCAATACTCATTTTTGTGGGAGCAAACATAATGACAGATAAAAATATCCAACTTACTTCAACTATCAGCGAAGACAATAAACTAACACTTGCCTTAAAAAACATCGAGATGCCAAAGCCTAGTGCCGATGAAGTGGTTATTCGTATTGAAGCTGCACCATTAAACCCATCAGACTTAGGCGTTTTATTCAGCGCAGCTGATATGTCTACTGCAAAGCAATCGGGTACTGATGAAAACCCAGTAATTACTGCCGATGTTCCAGCTCAATTTATGCCATCACTTAAAACACGCGTAGGTAAAGCCACACAAGTAGGTAATGAAGGCGCAGGCACCGTTGTAGCAGCAGGTTCATCACCAGCCGCACAAGCATTAATGGGTAAAACCGTTGCTGTAATTGGCGCTGGTACGTATCGTCAATTTATTTGTGCCAATGTACAAAGTTGCCTAGAGCTAAAAGAAGGGACTACCGCTAAAGAAGGTGCATCATCTTTTGTTAACCCACTTACCGCACTAGCAATGGTAGAAACCATGCGCGCTGAAGGTCATAAAGCTATTATTCACGCGGCTGCAGCCTCTAATCTTGGCCAAATGCTAAACCGTATTTGTATTGCTGATGGCGTTGATTTAATTAATATTGTTCGTAAACCAAAACAAGAAAAATTACTGCGCGATATAGGTGCAAAATATATTGTTAACTCAAGCAGCGACACTTTTCTTGCTGATCTAACCGCTGCAATAATTGAAACGGGTGCAACTATAGCGTTCGACCCAATCGGTGGCGGCCAACTAACAAGTGATATTCTTAACTGTATGGAAGTTGCAGCTGCACGCGATATGAAAGAGCACAGCGTTTATGGCTCAGACACTTACAAACAAGTGTATATTTATGGTGCATTAAACCGAGGCCCTATCACAATAAACCGTAACTTTGGTTTTGCATGGGGTGTAAACGGATTCTTGTTATTTAATGCCTTAGGTAAGTTAAGCACAGATACAGTAATAAAAATGCGCAAACGTATTGCAGACGAAATCACCACAACATTTGCGAGCAATTACACGCACGAAGTGTCATTAGCTGAGGTGTTACATTTACAATCAATCGCGGCTTATTCTAAACAAGCAACAGGCGAAAAGTACTTAATTAAACCTCAAGCTTAATTAAATAGGTTTAAGTAAGTATTAAAGACCGCAGCACTTAACGCAGTGGTTTTAAAATTAAAAAGCAGATACTAATTAGGTATCTGCTTTTTATTTGGTCGTTGTCTCGTCCTGAAATGTGTTTACACATTTAGGATTTATTATGACC
>NZ_WTKW01000093.1:0-13352 GCF_011378745.1 Pseudoalteromonas sp. Z1A6 | reverse complement strand
ATTGATTAAAAGTCAACTGCTCTACCAACTGAGCTAATGACCCGCTCATGCGCTTATTCATTTTGAATAAACTTACGTAAATCCGCCGATTAAAACTACTCATAGAATGGTGGGTTATGATGGATTTGAACCATCGACCAATTGATTAAAAGTCAACTGCTCTACCAACTGAGCTAATAACCCGCTCTATGCACTTATTCAATTATGAATGAAGCTTACGTAAATCCGCCGATTGATGCCAAACACTATTCACAAGGAATAAAGAATGGTGGGTTATGATGGATTTGAACCATCGACCAATTGATTAAAAGTCAACTGCTCTACCAACTGAGCTAATAACCCGCTCTATTGTTGCGTTTAAATGCAACTTACTACTTTACGTAAATCCGTCGATTGGAACCAATCACTATTCAAAGGAATAAAGAATGGTGGGTTATGATGGATTTGAACCATCGACCAATTGATTAAAAGTCAACTGCTCTACCAACTGAGCTAATAACCCGTTCCAGTTGCTAACTTATTTCTAAGTTAAAGCCTGCGTAAATCCGCCGATTGATACCACTCTCTATTCACAAGGAATAAAGAATGGTGGGTCATGATGGATTTGAACCATCGACCAATTGATTAAAAGTCAACTGCTCTACCAACTGAGCTAATGACCCGCTCTGACGTTGCGTTTTATAACAACTTAGTATTCTACGTAAATCCGCCGATAAAAGACCATTCAAAGAATGGTGGGTTATGATGGATTTGAACCATCGACCAATTGATTAAAAGTCAACTGCTCTACCAACTGAGCTAATAACCCGCTCTTTTTGTCGCATTTCGAGTGGGGTAACCATTCGTTTGCTGCGGGCGCTTATAATACTTATTTATAAAATGAGTGCAACCGAAATTGTCTCTTTTTTTAAGTTTTTATGTCTAGATGCACAAAATTAAACCGTTTGTGCTCAAACTACATGCAAATCCAAGATTCTTCGAGAGTTTCCATGTAGTTTGCTCGCCCTAACTAGAAATTTAATCGCTAGTGAACTTTAGTTTCCTAAACGATCAGTTGCTAGTTTTGCAGCGGTTGTACTTGGGTATTGATTGATAAGATCGCTCAATATTTTTTGCGCTTGCGCCGCTGAACCTTGATCTTGTAAAAGTGTGCCTAACTTTAGCATCGCATCTGGGCGTTTATTAGAATTTGGAAATTCGTTCACAACGACTTTAAAGTGCTCTACTGCTTTTACACCATCATTTTTAATAGTAAGCAACTGCCCTAACCAATAATGCGCATTAGACGCATAGACAGAGTTTGGGTAGGTAGTTAAAAACGTTTGAAATTCAGGAATCGCTTGGTCATAGCGTTTATCTTTCATTATTAACGCAACAGCGCGCTCATAGGCTTCATTTTCAGATAAGTCACTGCTATAGGTCTGTGCATTGCTTTGTTGCGTGTAATCAGTTGCGGGAGCTGCTGCTGGCTGTGTATAAGCTTGGCTAACGCGGTTTTCGATTTCTTGGTACAACTCACGCTGGCGCTGCAGTACTTTTTCAAGCTTGTAGCTTTGCTCTTCAGTTACACCGCGAATTTGGCTTACTTCGTCTTGTAACAAATTAAGCTGTTGCTGTAACTCTACTTGTAAAAAGTTACGCTGTTGCATCATATTCTCAAGCGACGCTAATCGCTTCTCAATACTTGATTGTGAACTTGCAGCTTCTGAAACAGGAGCGGGAGCAGCCATTAACTGGGTGCTCCCGCTCAATATCATGGCTGCCAAAATAATTTTCGGCTTCATAATATCTCTTATCTTAGTAAACTAGTACCGCACGGCGGTTTTTAGCGAAAGCTGATTCAGTGCGAGACTTAACCATTGGCTTCTCTTCACCGTAGCTTACCACTGACATTTGGCTAGCTGAAACACCTAAGCTTAATAAGTATTTTTCAACTGCTTGGCCACGGTGCTCACCTAGTGCAATATTGTACTCTGGCGTACCGCGCTCATCTGCGTGGCCTTCAATTAGTACTTTAACTGATGGGTTTTGAACTAAAAACTCAGCATGTGCACGAAGTAAATCTGCGTACTTGCTTTCAACTGTTGCAGTATCAAAATCAAAGTAGATAACTTGCTCTTGACGAAGTGCTTCGTACTTTTGACGAAGTTGCTCTTCTGCTTGTTGCTCAGGAGAAATTGTAGCTACTTCAACCGTATCAGTATTCATTGATTGCTCAACAACACCTTGGTTTGATTGGTTTGCAGCACCTTCATCAATATCTGAAGATGAGCTACAAGCTGCTAATGTCATTACTGGCACAGCAATTAGCAGGCCTTTAAGTATTTTGTTAAGTTGCATTGAGTAGATTCCTATTTTGAGTAAACCAGTAATATTACTGTAAGTATGGCGACCAAGCTGGTGCCTTTACTTGTCCGTCTAGCACAGGTAACCGTGCTTTAAAGCGGCCGTCCATCGATACTAGCGCAAGTACCTGTTTATTATTATGAAGCGTGCTATATATAATCATCGAACCATTTGGCGCTATGCTCGGTGATTCATCTAGGCGTGTTCTCGTTAGTACTTGGAACGCACCTGTAGCCAGCTCTTTCTTAGCAAGATGGTACTGCCCGTTGGTACGGTTAACCATCACTAATTCTTTTCCATCTGGTGAGATAGAACCCGCAAGGTTCATATCGCCATCAAAGGTAAGTCGTTGTGACCTACCTGTTTTTAAATTTAACTTATAAATCTGAGCATTACCACCCCTTTCAGATGTAAACACAATATCTTGGCTATTTGGGTACCAAGATGGTTCAGTATCTATGCTACGGTGATTTGTTAAGCGTGTTTCTTTACGGGTAGCCAAGTCAAGCATGTAAACTTCTGTTGCGCCTGTTTTATCTTTTGAAAGCACTAACAGTAATTTTTTACCATCTGGCGAAAACTGAGGCGCACCATTAATACCACGGTAGCTTGCTACAATTTCGCGTTTACCTGTGTATATGTCTTGAATGTAAATTTGGCTTTGACGGTTTTCAAACGTTACATACGCTAGCTTAGTACCATCTGGTGACCATGCTGGCGACATTAACGGCTCTTTTGAGCGAAGTAATACTTGCTCGTTAAAACCATCGTAATCGGCAACCACTAACTGATAAGGTTTAGGGTCATTATCTCGTACTATTACATAAGCAATTTTAGTTAAAAACGCGCCTTTTTCACCCGTCAGTTTTTCGTAAATAACATCGCTGATCCGGTGCGAGTAACGACGAAAACCGCTTTCGCTAATAACACTTTCACGTGCTTCTAAAACATGAGCTTGGCTTTTAACTAGTTTACCATTACTCATCATTTGCGTGTTGCCACCGGTAATTTGGCCACGGATCACATCAATTAACTCATAACGTACTAAGTAACGGCCATCAGTCTGCTGCTCTACTTCACCAACAAGAATAGCTTCAACACCTTTATTAACCCAAGACGCGTAATCAATTTCGCTGTCTTTACTTGGCTGTTGCGGCATTTGTGCCACTTCTACAGGTTTAAATTTACCACTGCGCATTAAATCAGCAGCAATAACACCGCTTAATTTTTCAGGTATTGGACCAACACCTTGATATTTAAAAGGGACTATCGCAATAGGCCTTGCACCGTCTACGCCCTCTGTTATTACAATTTCAAGCGCTGCATTAGCAACACCTTGAAATCCAAACAGTAAAACTAAACAGGCTATTTTTATTTTGTTGAACATATCATTCCTTTAAAATTCTGGCTTGATTGTTAAGTTAATATTCTTAAGTTGTTCGAATACGTCTCTATCTTTAGATACCGGTAATGTGTCGGCCATGCGTACTGCTCTTAATGCAGCTTCACATACTAACTTATCGCCACCTAATGACTTAACTTGCGTTACTAAACCATTAAAACCTAAACGAATATTTACTCGGCACTGTTGGTTTTTCATTTTTTGATCAATCAGTAAGTTTTGCTGAATACGCGCCATAATTAACGCTCGGTACTTATCTACTTCGCTCACTACTTGTTGCTGACGTATTTTACTACGGGCAGCCTGCTCTTTGGCAAGTTGCTCTTGTAACATTTGCTCTTGCATCGCTTGCTGGCGCTTACGTTCTGCCTCTGCTGCACGCTCTTTTGCCTCGGTTTCACGTTTTTTACGTGCAGCCTCTGCTTTTTTAAGTGCGTCTTCTTCGGTTTTACGTTTATCAGCAGCTGCTTTTGCTGCAGTTTCAGCTTCTTGCTTTTGCTTTTCGGCTTGCTTGGCTTTAGCGCGCTCTTTTTTCTCAATTGCACGTGCTTTTTTAGCTTGTGCTTGCGCCTCGGCTGTTTCTTTTTCTTTAGCTTTACGCTCTTGCTCTAGCTTTTTAATATGCCTAGATTCAGATTCGCGTTGCTTACGTGCATTTGCCGCTCTGCGCTCTAAATCGCGAATACGTTTATCTTCTGCACTTTTTTTATCTTTTTCTTTCTTTTTAAGTTCAGCAATTTTTTGCTCAACTTGCTTTTGATCAACCGTAACAGCCGATACTGCTTTATCTGGCGTTGGAATAGCCGAATTAAGCGTTACTTCCATTACCTTAGGCGCTGGCGGATGAATGTTTGCAGACGCATACAAAAAGCCACCAATACCTAAATGAAGCACTATCGATTTTACTACTGAACTATTCATACAACTACTTCCCCTCAAAGGATTCAGTCATTAACCCTACTGACGGTACGCCTGCATTTTTCAAAAAATCCATTAGTAATAATACTTCTTGATACGACACCTTACCCGAGCCTTTAATCATAACTGGTACATCAGGATTTTTCATTAACTGTAATTTTATAACCGCAGCTACATCAAGTGCTTCCATAGGCTCTTCAGGATCAGTACCTACGCTTACATAATATTTACCCTCTGCATCAATTGAAGCAATAATGGGTGGAACATCTTTAGTATCAACTAAATCAGACTCTTCCATTTTAGGTAAATCAACTTTTACACCGTGTGTAATAAGCGGTGCTGTTGCCATAAATATAATAAGTAATACCAACATTACATCAATGTAAGGTACTACATTAATTTCTGCGACCGGACGGCGCTTTTTACGCTGATACATTCGCTTGTGCCTCTATTTGTGTAGCTGCTTGACGGTGTAAAATATTAGCAAACTCTTCCATAAAGTTAATATAATGAGACTCAAGCTTTTCAACACTATTTGAAAAGCGGTTATAAGCAATAACTGCAGGAATAGCCGCAAATAAACCCATAGCAGTCGCAATGAGAGCCTCTGCAATACCAGGTGCTACCATTTGTAATGTAGCTTGCTTAACTTCACCTAGTGCAATAAAGGCATTCATAATACCCCACACTGTACCAAACAAACCGATGTACGGACTTATAGAGCCTACCGTTGCTAAAAACGATAAGCTAGATTCAATTTTTTCAATTTCGCGAGAAAGCGCAACACGCATAGAGCGGTGCGTCCCTTCCATAACAATACTTGCACTCTGAAATGTATTCTTTTTATGACGAGCAAACTCTTTAAAGCCCGAAGTAAATAAGGCTTCAATACCTTGAGACTGACCGCTGCGTGACGATATTTCGTTATACAATTTGCTTAAATCAATACCCGACCAAAATTTTTGCTCAAATTTCTTAGCATTTGATAGTGCATCCGATATTGCTTTTTTACGTTGAAATATAATTGTCCACGACATTACAGACATGGCAACTAGCCCTAACATTACTAATTGAACAAGCAAACTTGCTTCTAAAATTAGATCTAAAAAATTAAGCCCTGATCCCACGTTAAACTCCTAAGTAAATTCAAAATACGGCAAATTGATTAATTTGTGTAAATATGACCGCTTACACGGTCAAAAGTTGCATCTAGTGTATCTAGTCCATTTCAAGCTGACAACGGTATTGCTATGAATAGGCAACAAAAAACGTTAAAAAACAGCTTTAGTTGGCATTTCCCTTTGCCTCAGTATTTTATTTAATCTTTTAACTAAGCTCGCTAATTATAAATATGCGTAAATATATAAGTAAAACGTCATAAAACGTGCCGTTTATTCAAAATAAGAGCATAAACACTCAAAACTTATAAGCTTTACCTTCACGTAATAGTAAAACTAATACCGAGCAGCAACATAAGATATAACTTAAACTATAAATTTCATTAGCTTATAAACTTAACGATTAATTAACGCACAAGATTTAAACAACAGTAAAATTCACTAAATTAGTTTTTCTAATCCGAAAATACAAATTTTCTAGTTTGAACAAATAAAGGTTCTTACGTATTATTACCCCATACCGAGCTAGCGCACTGAATGAGATAGTTTCATTAAGCCAAGTTCTTAGTAATAGGATATTTTATCGTATTACATTGTTTTACTCTTTATGGATAAAACCAAATTAAGTAAAACATAGTTCCCTAGATTACTTCCTTCAACTTGTTGTTTGCCCGCATTTTTTGCGGGCTTTTTTTTGCCTGCAATTTACTACGCTACACACTATATTTATAAACTAGTAATCGCTTTACTCAATCTACGATAAGTAATTCGCTTACTAGTTTGAATGGTACGCAGGATAGCTTCGCTAGTCTTAACGCCCTGTGAATTAACAGTTAACTATAAAGCGTATAAGTATTTTGAAATAACATTTGCAACAGTGTGCTGAGGTTTTGGGTAAAATACCAGCCGTATAAATATTTGAAAGAAAGGGATACTAAGTCAATTACCTGCTGCGCAATAAACCACAGCAAGTAATGTATATGATGAGGCTAGTCTTTTTTAGGAAGTAAACCAAAGTGATGATATGCGCTGTCTGACACTATTCGCCCACGTGGTGTGCGCTGAATAAACCCTTGCTGAATTAAAAATGGCTCTATTACGTCTTCTATTGTTTCACGCTCTTCACCAATAGCTGCTGCTACATTGTCGAGCCCTACGGGGCCACCCATAAATTTTTCAATTATGGCGAGTAAATATTTTCGGTCCATATAATCAAAACCGCTTTTATCTACGTCAATCATATCAAGGGCTTGCTTAGCTACTTCGGCATTTACTGTACCGTCATATTTTACCTGTGTGTAATCGCGTACGCGGCGCAATAAGCGGTTAGCTATTCGCGGTGTGCCGCGCGAGCGCTGTGCAATTTCGGTTGCGCCGTCGTCGCACATTTCTAAATCAAGATAATGTGCAGAGCGCCCTACTATGTGCGATAAATCTTCTACAGAATAAAACTCTAATCGCTGCACAATACCAAAACGGTCACGTAGTGGCGATGTAAGCGATCCTGCTCGGGTGGTTGCACCAATAAGCGTAAATGCAGGTAAATCTAATTTAATAGAACGCGCAGCTGGGCCTTCACCAATCATTATATCAAGCTGGTAGTCTTCCATCGCTGGGTAGAGTATTTCTTCAACTTGCGGGCTTAGTCTGTGTATTTCATCAATAAACAGTACGTCGCCTTCTTCTAAATTAGTAAGTAGTGCGGCTAAATCGCCCGCTTTTTCAAGTACTGGGCCTGATGTTGTTTTAATGCTTACGTGTAATTCGTTGGCCACAATGTTTGCAAGCGTGGTTTTACCAAGCCCTGGAGGGCCAAATATTAATAAATGATCGAGCGCTTCACCACGGGTTCGGGCAGCTTCAATAAAAATTTCCATTTGCTGCTTAACATGAGGCTGGCCTCTGTAATCGGCTAAAAGTTTAGGCCTTATTGCACGATCTATAGAGTCTTCATTTGTTTTTTCAGTCGCATCAATTAAGCGATCCGCTTCAATCATGGGTTACTCACAACATTGATTTTAAAGATTCTCTAATAAGAACCTCAGTAGACATATCGGGTTTGCTTATCGATTTTACTGCTTTTTGCGCTTGTGGCAATTTATAACCTAATGCAAGCAGTGCCGATACGGCATCATCGGCTGCGTTATTAGCTATTGTCGCATCGCTCATTGGCTCTATTACTGCGCTGTCGCTAAATGGCGTAAATAAATCATTACCCCAATCTTTTAATCTGTCTTTCATTTCGAGTACTAAACGCTCGGCTGTTTTTTTACCTACACCCGGTAATTTAACTAGCGATGTTGAGTCTTCGTTATTTACACAGCTTACAAATTGCTTTGCCGACATACCCGATAAAATAGCTAAGCCAAGTTTTGGACCAACGCCATTTGCTTTTAATAGCTCTCTAAATAAGGCACGCTCAACTTTATTATTAAAACCAAATAATAACTGAGCATCTTCGCGCACTACAAAGTGCGTATAAACAATCGCGTTTTCACCAATTTTTGGTAAATCGTAAAAACAGGTCATTGGCATTTGTACTTCGTAACCTACACCACTTACTTCGAGTAAGATTTCTGGTGGCTGTTTTTCGACTAAAATACCATTTAAGCGGCCTATCATAGTTATTTCCTTAAACGTCCTCTAACGGTTTTGCTTGCGCTACCCGCTAGTTTAATTAAATTTTGTTCTGAGTGGGCGTGGCAAATCGCAATAGCGAGTGCATCAGCTGCATCGGCCTGTGGCGTACCGGGTAGTTTTAAAATATTCTTTACCATGTGTTGCACTTGTGTTTTATCTGCACCACCGTTGCCTACTACTGCTTGCTTAATTTGCCTAGCTGAATATTCAAATACGGGCAGGTCGGCCATTGCAGCACCTACAATAGCAGCGCCTCTAGCTTGGCCAAGCTTTAAAGCTGAATCGGGGTTATGCGCCATAAATACTTTTTCAATGGCAAAGGTTTCTGGCGAAAACTGCTCAATAAGCTGTGTAATGCCTTGATAGATCATTTTAAGCCTAACCGGGAAAGGATGATCGGCTAACTTAATACAACCACTGCCTAAGTATGTAAATTTAGAGCCTTGGTGGGCAACAACGCCATATCCGGTCAAACGTGAACCAGGATCGATCCCTAAAATAATGGCCAAACAGCACTCCATTGTTATTATTTTTAAATTACGCTAATAATGCCAGAGCACTGTATAAATTACCAGTACAAAGAACAACAAAAATGCCCACGTGTTAGGTGGGCATTTGAAGGAGCATGTTAGTTTAAGCTTACCCTAGGGCACGCACTAATCCTTGGGTATTTTGTTTAAGTGTTCGGGCAATCATTAAATAGCCTAAACCAGCCACAAATACGCCGCCAGCTACCGGACCAATAATCCATATATGCGGATGTAACTTACCTGCTAAATCAAACATTTGTTGCTGCACAATTAAAAGCGCTATATCACTAAAAAATGCGGCAACTAAGCCAGCTAAACCGCCGAGTAATAAAAACTCGTACAAGGTCGCGTTTTTAATTAATCGGCTTTTAGCGCCAAGTGTTCGCAGTATGACAATTTCTTGCATACGCTCACCTAAACTAGCTTGCACTTGCGATATAAGTACAAGCGCGCCACACAGCACAACAATTGCAAGTACAAAGCCAATGGCGAGTGATACTTGCGAAATAGTTGTTTGTATTTGCTTAACAAAGTTATCAATATCAATCGCTGTAATAGTAGGGTAAGTATGCAATAACTGGCTAAAATCACGCTTTTGATCTGGGTTTATACGTACCGACGAAATATACGTTGCCGGAAAATCTGCAAGTACATCTGGGCTTAAAATAATAAAAAAGTTAGGTTTAAGCGTGGCCCAATTAACTTTGCGCACACTGGTGATTTTAGCGTCGAACGACTGCGAACCAATTAAAAATGTAAGCGTGTCGCCTATCTCAACATCTAAACGCTCAAGCATCGACTCCTCTACTGAGGCTTCAGCCATCGCATTTTCACCAAACCACGTGCCTTGTGTTACTTCATTTTGGTCAGGCACATCTTTAAGCCATGTAAGGTTTAGCTCGCGGCCAATACCTGCACGTGCTTCTTCGTCTTTTTTCTCGTTGTCTTGCAGCGATACAGAACGTGCTACCAACTCGCCGTTTACCGCATTTACGCGTCCACGAATAGTGGGATAAAACTCTGATACCTGAATATCTTTTTTTGCTAAATACTCATTAATTGGCTCAAGCTCATTTTGCGTAATATTAACTAAAAATGCATTAGGCGCATCGTTTGGTAGTTGCGACTGCCAATCAGATATCATGTCGTTTTTAAGTACCACTAAAAACAGCAGTAATTTAATCGCTAACGAAAAACTAATTAACTGTACCGCGTTCACATTTGCACGCTTTTGAATAGATGCAATTGCAAGCGACCAACTATTACCCGGTTTTAAGCCAAGCTTTCGGCCGCCACCAAATATTAATTTAGATACTAAAAACAACACACCAATTAGCGCAAGTGTTGAGGCAAACAAAATAAGCGTTATTTTTATGTTGTTACTAAATAACCACATTAATAAAAACACAGTTAGCGCACTCATACCTAAATGCACACGACTTACTGCTAACTTGTCGCCTAAGTTACGGCGCAGCACTCTAAGCGGTGGAATATCAAATAAATCAAATAACGGTTTAATAGAAAACATAACAGCACAAATTACGCCAGTGCTAATAGCCACCAGCCAAGGTTTAAAGCCACCCAAAGGTAGCTCTGTACCCATACTTTTTGATAAGTAACTTGTTGCTATTTCTTGCAAGCCATAACCAATTAATAGCCCAATACTTACCGCCATTGCACACACAAGCAATAAATGAAGCATGTATATTTTGCGGATCATTGAGCGACTACCGCCCAATGTTTTCATCATTGCTACTGGGTCGTATTGGCGTTCACAATAACGTTTTGCTGAAACGGCTATAGCCACTGCGGCTAAAATAATACCCAATAAGCCAGCGAGCAATAAAAAGCTCTCTGCGCGGTTTAAACTATTTGAAATAGGTGATTGACGGTCTTTAACGCCGTACCATTGTTGGTTTTCTTTCATTTGTGGTTTGAGCCACTCGTAAAAGCTATTTATGTCAGCCTCACTACCGGCATAAAGTTGGCGGTAATAAACACGACTACCCGGTTGCACAACTTCGGTTTTTGCCACATCGTCAATATTAATAAGCACACGACGGCTGCTTGAAAATACATTAAATGGCGCATCGGGCTCTTCTACAATAACTTTTGAAACATTAAATAATGCAGCGCCAAGTTCTACTTGCGCACCTATATCAATGTTTAAACTGTAAAATACTGACTCACTTAGCCACACATTACCAGGCGCTGGACCGCTATTAGCAACCTTAGTTTCACCTGTTAAGGTATCTTTAACTTTTAACTGCCCTTTTAACGGGTACGCATTAGATGCCGCTTTTACTGAGCTAAACTGCATTTCATCATCGGCAAACAACATAGTGTCGAAGTACACCATTTGCGCCGTTTTTAAATTTTGGCTCTGTGCTTTAGTAATAAAAGCAGTGTCGAGCACATGATCACTGGCTAGAACGCGATCTGCAGCAATAAAAGCACTGCTTTTTTGTGCAATACTTTGCCCTATTCGCTCAGTAACCATCGACAGTGTAAGTACGGTTAAAACAGCAAGTGCGATAGCCGCGCTTATAACGGTTAACTCACCACGGCGAAATTCTCGCGAAAATAACTTAAGCGCTAACTTAACCCACATCGGCAACGTCCTCTACTTCGCTTTTTACCAGTAAACCCGCTTCTATTTGAATAATATGCTCACATTTTTGTGCAAGCCCTTCATCGTGAGTAACTAAAATAAGCGTAGTGCCATGTTGAGTATTTAAATCAAATAATAAGGATTCAATCATTTTACCGTTTTTGCTGTCTAAGTTAGCCGAAGGCTCATCAGCAAACAGTATTTTAGGTGTACCAATAAAAGCACGCGCTATAGCAACACGTTGTTGCTCACCGCCAGATAGCTGCGACGGGTAATGATCAATTCGATGGCTCAAGCCTACTTTTTCAAGCAAGGCGATTGCTTGCTCTTTCGCATCACTTTCGCCAGCAAGCTCTGCTGGCAGCATAACGTTTTCAAGTGCAGTTAAGCTCTGTACTAACATAAACGATTGAAACACAAATCCAATTTTAGCCGCGCGCAGTGCAGCACGTTCTTCTTCATCTAAATTGTGTAATGGCTCGCCATCTAAAAATATTTCGCCGCTGCTTGCAGTGTCCAGCCCTGCTAATAAACTGAGTAACGTAGATTTACCAGAGCCCGACGTGCCAACAATAGCAACAGACTCGCCATGCTTGACATTAAAGCTGATGTCGCTGAGGATGGGCAGCTCACCTTCAAAGGTAGAGACTACTTTAGACAAACCATTAACTTGTATTATATTTAATTGAGAAAGCGCTGACATATGACTCATTCAATCCTACGTTTAGTATTCATTTTATTTTTAGTTATCAAACCGCTGAGTGCAGCAGCCAACAACACGATTTTAATACTCGGTGACAGTTTAAGTGCAGCCTACGGACTTCAACAAGAAGAAGGCTGGGTAAAATTGTTACAAGATAAATACGATGACGAACAAACCGACATAGAACTTATCAACGCCAGTATTAGTGGCGAAACATCTGGAGGCGCCCTACGTCGTTTAGATGCATTGCTTGAGCAATACGAACCCACTCATGTACTTATTGAGCTAGGTGCTAACGACGGTTTACGTGGTTTTCCAGTTAAAAAAATGCAAGCTAACTTAACGTCTCTTATTCAAAAAAGCCAAGCAGCTAATGCGATGACCGCCTTAATGGAGATTTACATTCCCCCTAATTACGGTCCGCGTTATAGCAAAATGTTTACAGACACTTTTACAGACGTTAGCGAAGAAACAAATGCGCATTTAATGAACTTTTTTATGCTAGATATTGCCAGCCAATCTGATCTAATGCAAAACGATAGTTTACACCCTAACAAAAAAGCCCAGCCATTAATACGAGATGAGATGTATGACTCGATCAAAAAGTGGTTAAATAAAGACTAGCCAATTAATACACCGCAAGAGAGCTATTTTATGCCTCTTGCGTAATAAACATCCAAACAAACAATCGCTTATTGATTTTTAAAAAAATACACGTACTATTGCATACAAAGTCGGTATGTGGCGCAGCTTGGTAGCGCACTGTCATGGGGTGGCAGGGGTCGAGAGTTCGAATCTCTCCATACCGACCAATTAACTCCTTTTTAAACAACAACCCTCGTTAATCAAAACCTAACCATCAGTAAACTTTACTTCCAGCAATTCGATAATACTGTATATCTACTTCATATTTTTTTATTATTAATCTTAATACCAACCTGTTTACACTGCACCACTGTGTCTTGTTTTAAAGACCTCTTACTCTCACCAAAAACGTTATCTATTTTAATAAAATAAAGTTAAGCGTATAATTTTCAATCAAATATTAATAATAGGTTTTTAATTAAACTGTACAATGATATCG
>NZ_WTKW01000092.1:0-13435 GCF_011378745.1 Pseudoalteromonas sp. Z1A6 | reverse complement strand
GTTTGGTTTATTTACATTTTTTTTAGTCATTAATTTTATACTTTAAACTTTTGAACCATATTTTCTAAAGCACTAAACTGCTGTTTTAGTTTGGTACATTCGTTAAGTGTGTCATTTAAGTTAGCCTTGCCTTGTATAGAAAGCGCACTAATTGTTTGAATATCAGTATCTAATAACTTAACAACTTGGTTTTGCTCATCGGTTGCACTGGCTACAGAATGATTTGCATCGTTAATTTGCTTAATAGCTTGTATAACATGGCTCATTAAATTGCCGACGGCATCTGCTTGTTGTACGCTTTTTTCACTGTCTTGAAGGCTTGTTTTCATAAGCTCTACAGCAAGGTTTGAGCCTTTTTGTAACTGGCTCACCGTATCTTCAATTTCTTGCGTTGATTGTTGAGTGCGGTGTGCTAATTGGCGTACTTCATCTGCTACAACGGCAAAACCGCGTCCTGCCTCTCCTGCTCTAGCGGCTTCTATTGCTGCATTTAGTGCCAATAGATTAGTTTGCTCGCTTACACCTTTAATAACTTCAAGCACTTGCCCAATACTGGCTGTGTGCGTATTTAAACTATTTATAGTTTGCTGAGCTTTCTCCATATTAGCTGAAAGCTGGTGGATGGTTGTAACACTGTGACTTAATGCTTCTTGGTTTTGTGTTGAGTGCTCATCTGCATTTTTAGCAAGCTGAGATGCACTCTCTGCATTATTTGAAATATCCATTGATGTAGCTGAAAACTGGTTAATAGCCGCTGCCACGCTATCGGTACGCTTGCTTTGGTCATCATACATAGACAATGATGAATGTGTTTGTGATACCAAGCTCTCAATAACTGTATCTAATTGCTCTGTGGACTCTTTTACTTGCTCTATTGAATGCTGAATTTTTTCGATAAAAATATTAAATGAATGGCTTAAGTCGCCAAACTCATCATCATTTTCAACGGTTAAGCGCCTTGTTAAATCGCCTTCGCCTTGTGCTATATCTTTAATGGCATCGTTTAAACGGTTCATAGGCTGCATTAAATAGCGTAATAAAAGCTGCATCATAATAATGATAGTAATGATCCCTATCACCATAAAAACGGCCGCAGTTTGGCCAAAGGTCGATACACTCATATATGCTCTATCTTTATCGATAACAACACCTAGGTACCAATCTACGTTTTCAATACCACTAATTTTTGTAAACGAAATAAGTTTAGACTCTCCGTTTATCTCGTATTGGGTAAACTCACTTTGCAAGGGCGTATTAGTACCAAAAATGTCTGATGTATTTTTTAAGTTTAACTTAGCATTAGGATGGCTTAACACTTGACCTTTGTTATCGAGTAAAAAACCATAACCGAGACCTAAAAAATCAATATCGTTAATAATTTTAGTCACTGTTTGCATATCAATATCGGCACCTGCAACGCCGCTAAACTGGCCATTTTGTAGCATGGGTACTACCGCTGAAATTGTAAGCTCGTTAGTTGTTACATCAATATAGGGAGTTGTAAAAGCGGTATTTGATTTGTTTTCGACTAATTTATACCAAGGGCGAGAGGTCGCATCAAAATCAGCAGGTAAAACAACTGATTGATCGTTTAATATAAACGTGCCGCTGGATTTACCTATATACGTATTTTTAAAGCTTCCGGCAAGCTCTGCAGTATTTAATTGTGAAAGGGTGAGTACTTTAGAATCATTAGCTTTATGGGTTTTAGCAATTGATATAACAATCGCCAACTTTGCATTTAACCAACTCGCTATATTTTGTGAAACAGATTCGGAATTTTGTTGTAATACTAGGCTTAACTGCTGCTCGGTTTGCTTGCGCATCGCAATGTAGTTATTAAAAGTAAATAACCCTAGCACCAAAACCAAAATTAAAGAGGCTGCAATAGTCACTTTGGAAGTAAATTTCAACGAGTTAAGCATATACATCCTTTTTATTATTTATCTTTATTATCCATACAGTTTTAGCAAAAATTTAGCTAAATGTCCTAATAAATAAGGCTTGTGACTAGGTTATTAGATAAAAATAAGGATAAAGGATTAAAAAACAAATGGCTGTAGGGGGTAACTGACTAATATTGAAATAAATTGTGACTCGTATTAATTACTTATGGAACGTTCCTATTAAATGTGGCTTTATAAGTGACTGAATACGTATTCAGTCACTCTTGTATAGTCTGTTATTTCCACTTATTTGCTAAGCGAACAACATTTAATCCGTACCATGCAATAAATACATAACATAGCATTGGAACAAAAAAGCTTTGCTGTATATTTACTGTGTCAGCTATAAACCCTTGCAGTAATGGTACAAGTGCACCACCTACAATAGCTAAGCACAACCAACCAGAACCCTTACTGGTCAATGATCCTAGTCGCTCGATTGCAACTGAAAATATAGTCGGGAACATAATTGAGTTAAATAAACCAATTGCCAATACTGAATATAAAGCGACGTCACCTTGAGTAAAAATGGTGATCAGCAATAGCGCAATAATACTAAATGCATTAAATGCGATCGCCTTAGAAGGCGCTATTTTTTGTAATAATACAGAGCCAATAAAACGCCCTACCATTGCCCCGCCCCAGTAATAACTAATAAGTGCAGCCGCAGTATGCTCTTCAAGTCCTGCTATGTGCGCCTCACCAAAGTAGTTAACTAAAAAGCTGCCAATGGCAACCTCCCCACCTACATAACAAAATATAGCAAGTACACCCATAGTTAAGTGCGGTGCTTGAGTTAATGAACGAGATTCTACTGCAGCATTATTTTCCTCTTTATGGGCTTCAATTTCTGGAAGCTTTATAAAGGCAAATATAATAGCGATAAGTAATAAGGCACCAGCAAGCATTAAATAAGGCACTTTTACAGACTCAGCAGTTGCTGCAGAAGCAGCAAGACTACCTGCTGTACCAAAAAATAATAAACCACCTACATAAGGCCCAACGGTAGTACCAAGCGCATTAAGTGCTTGTGCCAAATTTAAACGAGAAGAAGCTGTTTTTTCGCTCCCAAGAGCTGCAACATAAGGATTGGCAGAAACCTGAAGCACCGTTACACCAGCGGCAAGTACAAATAAAGCGCTCAAAAATAGCCAGTACTCATGTACTACAACAGCAGGATAAAACAACATACAGCCAATTGAAGCCACAATTAAACCAGTTAAAATCCCTTTTTTATAACCAAACTGCTTAACTAAAATCCCCGCAGGGATAGAAACAATAAAATAAGCACCAAAAAAGCAAAACTGTACTAGCATCGCTTCAAAAAAGCTTAAATCAAATACGCCTTTTAATCGTGGTATTAGTACATCGTTTAAAACAGTAATAAAACCCCATAAAAAAAATAGGGTCGTCATTGCAGTCAGTGGAAACAGATAATTTTTATTTGGCTGTTCGTTGACCGCGAATGATTGATTTGTATTTATTTCACTCACGTCGTTTTCACTCCATTAACAAGTTGAAAACGATTCTACATGTTTATATATAAATTAGTCAGCGCAACAAAGGAACGTTCCAATTTTATGGTTTGCATTGAGTATTTGTCGTATTGATAATACGGTCTATCTCGCCACTATTATGAAACTGATAAAGCCCTTCGTTTATATCCTCTAATACTAAAAGCCAGTTAGGTGTAAGCTTACTAATAGCAAAATATAAAGGGTTGTATTGCAAAGGGGTGTTTTCTTTTTCAATGGATGAAAGCAAGGTGTTTTTTTCAGGTTTACTCAAAGAGGAGTAAGAAACTGAGAACTTTAAAACGTCGGGATCGCCTATAATCAAATCAACACGCTTAGCAACCAGAAGCTGAACAAGCTGTAAATCATCAACAGAGGTAATAATTTCAAACTCATTATTATCCATCATGGCATCAAACTCAGGTGTGTTTTGATACCCACGAACAACCCCAATTTTTTGCCCTTTAAGCGATTTTAAGTTTCCAGTGAAACGGTCTGTATCGCCTTTCCTTTTTAAAAATGCAATTTCGCCACCTTTAAACGAATTAGATAAACCGAGCAATTCTCGACGTGTTTTACCATTAACATAATCGGAGGGGGCTGTATCTTCTATAAAGTATTCAGGCATTAATATATCAGCTTTGCCTAGTTCTACATTTCGTACAGCTCTTGCCCAAGGCAAAAATTCAATATATACGCTGTAGCCCTTACTATTTAACAAGGCAATTGAAAATTGATAAACCCAGCCTTTATTACATAAATTATTACCAATATAAGGAGGCCAGTCGAGAGTAGCTAGATGAAGTGTTTGTTTGGATTTTTTAGCTTCATAGAGCACTCCTGATTTATGGTAATGCCCATTTAAAACATGTTGAATATCATTTTGATAATATTCAACTGACGTTTCTGCAAAACAATTACTACTTGTCAGTAATAATATAAAATAAAACCAGCGCATGTAAAAATCTATTTATGATTAATCATGTTTTTAAGTTTAGTTACAACTAAACTTTTTGCACTGATAAACCTTAATCAGATGCTTTTTCCCATTTCATTTTATTATTTGTATCGCGCGAGCTTATAATAGTATCGTCACTACTCTCAACGCCGCCTAATTTAGCTAAGCGATCATACAAAACAACATTACAGGTAGCCGCTAAGTTCATGCAGCCAATAGTTGGAATATATACCACTTCATCACACCACTTTAAAACGTCTTTTGATACAGAGCCATCTTCTGGGCCAAAAACATAAAACGCATTTTCAGGGTGCTTAAACTCAGGTAAAGGTGTTGCACCTTCAATAAGTTCAATAACAACAACGGTAGCACCTTCAGGTTTTACTACTTCTAAACTATCAGTTTCGGTAAGCGGGATACGCTCAAGTACATTTTTTGTGTCGGTATGGAATTTTTTGGCGTTTAAATAACGATTACCAGTAAAAAAAACCTGTTTAGCGTCGTAACACCCTGCAGCACGCAATACGCCACCAACATTAGTTGGGCTTTTAGGATTAATTAAACCAATTACCGCTTGTTGTTTGCTCATTAATCAGCGTCCTTTGTTGGCCACTCTGCAATGTATAAATCAAAGTCGTCTAGTTTCACATCACAATCTTTTACTGTTTTATCTTTTACAGAAATCCCTAACTCGTGCATTTCTGTTTTATCGCCATTATTTAATAACGGATGCCAAGAAGCCAAGCCACGCCCTTCGTGTAAACGGCGGTAACTGCAACTTTGCGGCATAAAAAAGATGTCTTTGAGGTTTTCTTTTGTGAGTTTTACACAAGAAGGAACAAGCGTTTGGCGGTTTTCGTACTCGCTACAACCACAGGTGTTGTTATCAAGATACTGACACACAATATTAGTAAATATTAACTGCTCACCTTCACGTAACTGATCGGTGGCGGTAAATTCGTCTTCATCTTCGCTATCAATAAACGTATTTAAACAACATTTTCCGCATCCATCACAAATGGCCTCCCATTCGTTTTGACTCATGTCGCTTAAGCTTTTTTTAAGCCAAAATTGTGTATTTGCTAATTGTTGATCAAACATAGTTTACTCGTGCCCCCTAAAGAGCGCGCATTCTACCGTATTGCTGCAAATGGCGCAAAGCCAATACCCTTTCAAAGTACTGGCTTTGCGGTTCAAATTACTTTTGAGATTTAACCCAGCGTTTAATTTTTTCCTCTAGGATTGGCATTGGTAATGCGCCATCAATTAATATTTGCGTGTGGAATGCTTTAATATCAAATTTATTGCCGAGTTCTTTTTTAGAATAATCACGTAGTTCTTGGATTTTAAACTGCCCTAACTTGTAAGAAAGCGCCTGCCCCGGCCATGCAATATAACGCTCAACTTCAGCTATTACGTCACTTTTAGCCATAGATGAGTTAGCCAGCATGTAATCAATACCCTGCTGACGCGTCCACCCTTTTGCATGAAAACCAGTATCAAGCACTAAACGCATTGCACGTAATTGCTCGTCTGATAAACGCCCGTACCACATGTAGGGGTCAGTAAATAATCCAAGCTCTTTGCCTAAACTTTCTGCGTAAAGTGCCCAACCTTCTGCAAATACGGTGTAACCACCAAATTTGCGAAAGTCAGGTAAGCCGTCTATTTCTTGTTGCAGAGCTATTTGAAAGTGATGTCCTGGCGCAGCTTCGTGAATAGATAAGGTTTCGAGTAAAAATTTCGGCTGTGCTTTTAAGTTATACGTATTGATATAAAAAATGCCTGGGCGAGAGCCATCAGGTGCAGGAGATGCATACGACGCACCTGCAGCCGACTGCGCTCTGTAAGCTTCAACCGCTTTTACAACGTAAGGTGCTTTTGGTGCTATGTTAAAAAGCAGAGGCAAACGCGCATCTATTTTTTTCTTAACGTTTTCATATGCTGCAATTAGCTCCTGTGGCGTATTATAGTAAAACTCATCTGAATTACGTAAGTGGTCAAAAAATTCAGATAACTCGCCTTTAAAACCTACGGTTTCTTTTACTTTTTTCATTTCACTTAAAATGCGCGACACTTCACTTAAACCAATCTCATGAATTTCGTCTGCAGATAAGCTAAGCGTCGTGTTTTTCTTAATTTGGTATTCGTACCATGCTTTACCGTTTGGTAAGTCACTATAACCAACGCTTTCTCGGCTATTAGGAATATACTGATTAGCTAAAAAGTCACTCATGCTTTTATAAGCTGGTACTAAGTGCTGCATAATCAGTTCGCGATACTGCGCTGTAATTTTTTGCTTTTGCTGTGCGCTAAACGATTCTGGTAATTTTTTAATTGGTCCCCAAAATAGTGAGTCTTCAGCATTTTTAACTACATGAGCCGCAAATTGTGGTTGCAGTTTTTCAGCCAGAGGCTTTGGCAAGGTAATACCTAGTTTAATACCTTGAGCCATTGAGCGCTCTACACTAGTAAGCCACTTTACAAAACCTTCGTTGCGCGACATAAAAGCAGTGTAATCTTCAACTGAATTAAACGGCTGAGCGCTTTGACCTGAGCCAAAACCTGCAAACGTGTTATGCGCACCCGCCATTTGATTAATTGGTAATAAATAATCAGGAAACTGCATGCCCTCTAATTTTAGTGCAAGGTCGCGCTCTAATATTTCAAAACTTAAAAGCGACTGCCCTGTTAACTGTGCTTTATCTATAAAGTTTAATCGCTGTTGATATTTTTTATAAAAAGCCGCTTTTTTTGCTCTATTTTCTTTTGAGATAGCTGGCGTAAATTGATCGTTAAACTCGTTACGGCCACTATACGTTGCGCTTATAGGGCTATATGTAAGCGATTCATCGTAATACTGTGCAACAAGTACATCAAGCTGTTGCTCTGCCGAAAGCTCTGAAACAATACCTGCCGATGCGTTAACTGTGTTTAGCTGCGCACTGGTGTTAGTGCTTGTATTAAGCCCAGTATTCATACAGCCACTTAAAGCAAACATAACGCCACTGGCAACTAATGCTAATTTAATTGATTTCATGATAATCCTTTTTAATATCGTTTTTTGATTATGCGCATTTAACAGCGCTTAATAAAGAAATTACGACAGATTGCATTTATCGCTATTTATTTGCACTTTAAATTTACCTTGGTAGAGTCAAGAAAGACACAAACTACTCTAAAAGAAGAATAAAATGAAAAAACAATTGCTCAGTGCTTCTATTGCCCTGCTGTCCCTAAACAGCTTCAATGCACAAGCTGTTACTTACATATCAGCTAAAGCAATGTTAGATGTAGAAAACGGCACGTTAATACGTTCACCGTTAATTGCAATTGATAACGGAGTTATCGTATCAATTGAACAAAACAAAAAACCTAAGCTTTCTAAAAATGATGAGCATATCGCGTTGCCGGAGCTAACACTTATGCCTGGTTTAATGGATATGCACGTGCATTTAACAAGTGATCCAACTGTTTCTCGTAGTGAGCGTTTAGGACAATCTGTTCCGCGTATGGCAATTAAAGCGGCTTATTTTGCTAAAAAAACATTAGAAGCTGGATTTACAACAGTACGTAATGTGGGCGCTGAAGGTTATAGCGTTATCGCTGTGCGTGATGGAATTAACGCAGGTGATATTGTTGGTCCTCGTATTTGGGCTGCGGGTCCATCACTCGGAATTACTGGCGGGCACTGTGACAACAACCGCCTACCTCCTGAGCTTAAATATACTTCAAGTGGCGTCGCAGACGGTCCATGGGCTGCGCGTATAAAAGTACGCGAAAATATTAAATACGGGGCAAATGCTATTAAGTTTTGCGCCACAGGTGGCGTATTTTCAAAAGGGACTAAAGTAGGTGCACAGCAGTATTCTTTTGAAGAAATGAAAGCCATTGTTGATGAAGCCCATATGCGAGATTTACCGGTTGCAGCCCATGCACACGGTACAAGCGGAATTAAAACAGCCATTAAAGCAGGCGTTGATAGCGTAGAGCACGCCAGCTTTTTAGATGACGAGGCTATAGCTCTTGCAAAAGAGCATGGAACTTGGCTTTCTATGGATATTTATAACACCGAATACACGCTAACTTATGGCGAGCAAAATGGCGTAGACGAAGAAAACCTAAATAAAGAGCGCCAAGTATCTAAAAGGCAACGTGATAGCTTTAGCCGTGCTGTAAAAGCCGGTGTGAAAATGGTGTTTGGCACTGATGCTGCAATTTACCCGCACGGCGATAATGCAAAACAGTTTAGCCGCATGGTTGAATTTGGTATGACAGAGCTGCAAGCCATTCAAGCATCTACTATTAATAGCGCTAAGTTATTAAAAATGGATACTCAGTTAGGACAAATTAAAACCGGGTTTGCTGCTGATATAATTGCTGTAAAAGAAAACCCGCTTAAAAACATTAAAACCTTAGAGTCAGTACCCTTTGTAATGAAAGCCGGTGTTGTTTATAAAAGCAAGTTGTAAAACACACTATTAAGGCTGAGCTTACTTAGCCTTAATAAACCCCTCACTCATCTCAAACATCCTATAAAAGGTACAATGTACCTTTTATAGGCTTAACTTTGTTTATTAATTACCCGAACAGTTCTATTTAATCAAAAAAAGTGAACTTTTCATTCACTTTAAAAACAATAACCATTATCATTCGCGCAAATTCAATAACGCGAATAGTTATCACTCTATGAAAACGTTTAAGTACTCTCTTATTACTCTTGCTTGTTTAAATGCAAATATGGCATTTGCCGAAAATACTACAGCTGACTCTGATATTGAACGCATCAGCGTATACGAAAAACAAAACCGCGTGGTGATGAGCTCTGGTCTTGCGACTAAATCAGACATGTCTTTAATGGAAACACCTGCACCGGTTGTTATTATTGACCGTGAACTTATTGAATCTCAAGGTGTAGATAGCCTACAAGATTTAGTTAGAAACGTAAGTGGTTTAACACAAGCAGGTAATAACTACGGTATTGGTGATAACTTAGTAATTCGTGGCTTAGACGCAAACTATACCTACGATGGTATGTATGGTGGTGCTGGTTTAGGCAATACATTTAATCCAACTCGTTCGCTTACAAATGTTGAATCTGTTGAGGTTTTAAAAGGCCCTGCAACCGGTTTATATGGCATTGGTAGTGCAGGTGGCGTAATTAACCTAATTGAGAAAAAGCCAGAGTTTGAAGAAAAACACAAAGTATCGGCTGAGCTTGGCCAGTGGGATAGCTACTCGTTATCGTTTGATAGCACTAACGCGATAACAGATGATTTAGCATATCGTGTAATGGCTAAAACAGCGTCAAGTGACGGTTTTCGTGATTTAAAAGAAGATCGCGACGAAATTTACACCTCGCTTAAGTACGTGCTTAACGATAGACAAAACATCATGCTTTCTGCTGCATACATTAAAGATGAAATAGCGGTTGATTCTATTGGTCACCCTATTCGTATTTACAATGCAGAAACTGCAAACGGTTTAAGCGCGGGTGAAGTAACCGGTGCCGATTTAGTAAACGATCCGACAGGAAGCGGCGTACAGTTAAGTGATGCGCAACGCGACCAACTTGCTAATTCGCTATCTGCATCTGATGGCTTAACACCTTATAGCTTTGGCACAAATGGTATTATTTCACCAATGGCTGATGCCAACGAAGGTGAAGAGCTGCGTTTTAAATTAACGCATAACTATTACATTACTGACGATTTGTTTTTAAACCAGCAACTACAGTACCGTAACTACACATCAAGTTTTGCACGCCAAACAGGTGCTTATAACTACGTTTACTCTACTCGTGATGGAATTATAAATAACGACCCTCGTGCTCCATTAGTTGAAGACGGTGTACTTTACCCGTATGCAGCACGCCGTCAAGAATACCGCCAGGTAGAAGCAGATGAAAAATCGTGGCAGTACTTTTTAGATTTACGTTATGACTTTATGTTAGGCGACGTAGATAACGAATTACTTATTAACGCAAACTACGAAGATAGAGATATTCGTTTTAAACAATTCTCAATATGGGATCAAGATTACGTACTCACAAACAATGATGGTGATGTAACGTACCAAGGTTCATTGCCGTATATTTACGATATAAGAGAACCAAATTGGCCATCTGGCAGCTTTGATGACTTCGATCCACTTAAAACCAGCGACTACAATAAAAAAGTACAAGCATGGGGCTTAGGCATTCAACATGTTGGTTATCTTACTGAAGAGCTTACAACGCGTATTGGTGTAGCATATAACCGAATTGAGCAAACTTACGAGCACTTTGGTGTAGATGAGCGCTATAGCTCAAGCCGCGCAGAGCCAACACCTGAAGCGAGTACATCAGATTCTGGCTTAACGTATAACCTAGGTGCAACGTACCAGCCATCTGAAGATTTATCTGTATTTGTAAATCATTCAAAAGGCCGTACAGCGTATAGTGTATTAGGCTCTGTGGCGGGTAATGAAGCAGACAGAGAAGATTCTGAATCAATGAGTAACGATTTAGGTTTTAGATTTAAAGCGTTTGATGATCAACTACTAGCTTCTGTTGTTATATTCGAAAGCTCTCGTACTAATTTAGAATACGCAAATCCGCTTTATGACGCTTTAACATCAGGCTCAAATGCACCTGAAAGCTATTATGATGGTAAAGAAGAAACAACAGGTATTGAACTTGATTTAAACGCTTACTTAAATGATAAATGGAAAGTAAACGTAAACGGTATTTATCAAGATGCACGTGACAAAAGTAATCCTAACAGCAGCAGTTACGACACACGCCAAAAAGGTGTGCCTTACGTAACAGCAAGTACATGGGTAACCTACTACGCGGATATGTTTAACTTACCTGAAGCTGTAAATATAAGTGGTGGTATTACATTTGTAGATAACAGAAGTACTAATTCAAGTTCATTCTCGATTCCTGATGGTTACGTACCAAGTTACACGATTTACGATACAGCGGTATCGTATACAACTGATAAATGGCATATGCAGTTAAACTTAAATAACTTGTTCAACAAAAAGTATTACTCAAAAGCGATGTTTTTAGGTGGTATGCCAGGGGAAGAGCGTAATGCAAAACTAAGTTTTAGTTACACTCTTTAACTAGTTAACCTGAACTCTGGATAATAAATCTATCTCAAGCAGAGCTCAGGTTAGTTAAATACTTAAAAAGCACGGTTTTCTAATTTAGAAGCCGTGCTTTTTTGTGTTTTATAAACGCTTAATCTAAATTAAATAGTAACCACTATGCGACCGTTAATTTCACCTTTGAGCATATCATCAAAAATCTCGTTAATGTCCTCTAAGCGTTTTTCTTCAATAATCGCTTTTACTTTACCTTGCGCTGCAAATTCCAAGCATTCTTGCAAATCTTTACGTGTACCAACAATAGAGCCCACTACTGACACGCCATTAAGCACAGTATCAAAAATAGGAAGCGGCATATCCTCTGGAGGTAATCCCACTAATACACATTTACCGCCACGGCGTACACTTTTATAAGCTTGTTCAAACCCAGCTTTAGATACCGCAGTACACACAACGCCATGCGCGCCACCTACTTGTTCAAAAATAGCTTCGCTAGGAACAACTTCTTTAAAGTCGAGTGTTATATCTGCGCCAAGCTCTTTAGCAAGCGCGAGTTTTTCTTTACCTGTATCAACAGCTATTACATTAAAACCCATTGCTTTAGCGTACTGTACTGCTAAATGACCAAGCCCGCCTACACCAACAATAGCAACCCACTGCCCAGGTTTAGCACCAGATACTTTTAATGCTTTATAGGTTGTAACACCTGCACAAAATAATGGAGCAGCTTCAGAAAAGCCTAATCCCTCAGGTATTTTTACAACGTAATCACCGTGAGCCAAACAATATTCTGCATAGCTACCATCAATAGAATAACCCGTATTATGCTGCGATAAACACAGTGTTTCTTTGCCATCTAGGCAAAACTCACAGTGCCCACATGCACTATAGAGCCAAGGAATACCCACTCTATCGCCAACTTCTAAGTGCTTAATGTTGCTTCCAACTTTATCAATAACACCAACTCCTTCATGCCCTGGAACTAATGGCATTTTTGGCTTTACCGGCCAATCACCATGACAGGCATGTAAATCGGTGTGGCAAACGCCACAAGCGGCTATTTTTACTAAAACGTCGTTTATTCCAACCTCAGGAATTGGCAGATCTGTTATTTGTAATTTACCTTTGTATTCATTATTAATTGCAGCTTTCATAGTCATTCCATCGTATGTGAAAAAAATTAAAAATAAGGATTTATTTACGTATTGTTGTGTACAACATATCCCAATATAGATGTATAAATATTAATCTAAATCATACTTTAGTTGTTAAAATCAATTTATAAAATGGCTAAGAACTTGCTATCCAAAATGAGCGTGCTAGCATTTACTTTCTGAAATTACTGAAAGTTACTAAGCTATGAGTTTATCCGAAAAGAATTTTGCCTTTGTAATGCATTGTGGTGAGATGGGCAGCCGCTGGGGATTCAATCGTACGATTGGGCAAATGTGTGGTTTGCTGATTATTACTAAAAATCCAATGACAGCCAATGAGATTGCAGATGCGCTTAGTATTTCTCGCGGTAATGTAAGCATGGGTATTAAAGAGTTGCAATCGTGGCAATTAATTAAAGTGCAGCATATTCCTGGCGACCGAAAAGAGTACTACGCCCCTGCTGGCGATATTTGGGATATGGCAAATCGCGTATTTGAAGAACGTAAAAAGCGCGAAATTGAGCCCACCTTAACATTACTACGCGATAACTTATTAGACGAAGCCAGTAACGACGATGAGCTTTATGCACAAAAACAAATGGGGGAAATTCACAACCTACTTGAAACTGTCACTAAATGGTCATCAGAGCTGCAACGTTTAACGCCAGAGCAACTTAATAAGCTGATGAAGCTAGGTTCTGGAATTGGTAAAGTTATTGACTTAAAAGATAAGATATTCAAAAAAGAATAAAGCCGCAATTGCGGCTT
>NZ_WTKW01000091.1:0-13437 GCF_011378745.1 Pseudoalteromonas sp. Z1A6 | reverse complement strand
TTCACAAAGAGGCTAAGAGGGCGCTGCGCTTTAGAGAAGTAAAAATAAATAATTACTATGTTTTATGTCTTCTCATTTACTCCTCTTTTACTTCTCTTCGGAGTTTTTCAAGTTTTTAAGTGATTTATTCGCAAGGATTTTAAGAGGCATTACGCTTTAGTAAGGCAATGAATAGCAATCAGCGCTTCTCACGTGAGCAAGCTCGTTTACAATATATTTTAAAGCGTTACCAATTTTGCATTTCGACTATGCGCGATTGCGTGCGTGCATATTCAAAGCTCAACTTTTTACCTTTATACAAATGTTCAATGTCGGTTTGCGCATTTATCACTAGCAATTTATGGCAATCGTAAAACTCATCTACTAAGGCAATAAAGCGCCGTGCTTCGTCGTCAAAGGTGTGCTCATCAAGCGTTTGTTTTTCGCGTTGGTAACTATCTTCTATACCATGAACAATAACTTTACCCGTTGCTTTAGCACCCATTTGCGGCACGTTCGATACATATAACACATCAAATTGCGTTGCTAAAAACATATAGTCGTTAGCACTGCGTGGGCCTGAACATAGCGCCATAAAATCAATCATCAAGGCATTATCGGCTCTTAATAAATAAGGTAAATTGCGCCCATGCACACTAACTGTGTTGCTGCATGTTACAGCCGGATACGAAGCTAAAAACTTACTTTCAAAATCGTGATTTGATAAATTAATAAAATAGTGACGACTGTTTTTACCATATCTAAAACGGTGATCGTCCTCCCCTGCCACGTTAATTATATGGCAATAGTTATTAATTAAATCGATAGTAGGTAAAAATCGCGCCCGTTGCAGGCCGTTGTAATAAAGCTGCTCTGGCTTTGCGTTCGATGTGGCCACCAGCACAACACCTTGTTCAAACAACGCATTAAACAATCTGGCCATAATCATGGCATCGCCAATGTCGCTTACAAAAAACTCGTCAAAACATAGTACTCGAATATTTTTAGCCCACTGTTTTGCAATTAGGATTAGTGGATTTTTTTGACCTTGTAGCTGCGAAAGCTGGGCATGCACTTGTGCTATAAAATGATGAAAATGCAGCCGCTGCTTTTGCTCAATAGGTAGGTTTTTATAAAACAAATCCATTAACATGGATTTACCACGCCCTACGGGTCCGTATAAATAAACACCTTTTATTAAAGTCGCTTTTTGCCACCACGATGTGTGAGTTTGAAGTTGCTCGCTTAGCGTATTTAAAGCTTCCACCGCATTTTGCTGCGCAGCATCAAAACACAGTTCACCCGTGTCTATTTTTGCTTGGTAAAGGCTTAAAATTTGTGTGCTGTGCACTGTCATGGTATTTCACTATCGGCTATAATCGCGCCCATTGTAGCCGACTAAAAATGTGAACCAAAATGAAATTCCCTTGCCGCTTAGATAAATTTATTAGCCACTTAGCTGAAATACCGCGTACCCAAGCTCGCGCGAGTATTAAGCGAAAAGAAGTAAGCGTTAATGGCGAAGTAATCACATCACATAATTTTCAGCTAGCCCAGCCAGATGAAGTACTGTACCAAGGTACACCTTTGGTATTTTTAGGTAAGCGTTATTACATGCTAAACAAACCTGTTGGCTATGTATGTGCTAACAGTGACGAGCTACATAAAACTGTTTTTGACTTACTTGATGAGCCAAATATGAGTGACTTTCATGTAGCAGGTCGTCTTGATATAGATACCACAGGGTTAGTTATTATTACTAATGATGGCGATTGGTCACATAAAATTACGTCACCTAAAAGCAATAAATTTAAAACCTACCTCGTCGAAACCCAAGAGCCGATTACCGATGAAGCCCTTGAGCAATTACGAACAGGTGTCATGCTGCATAACGAAAAAGATTTAACCCGCCCAGCTATAGCAGAGAGACTTGCTAATTACGGCCTGCGTTTATCAATAAGTGAAGGTAAGTATCATCAAGTTAAGCGTATGCTTTACGCGGTAGATAACAAAGTAGTTGAGCTGCATCGCGAGCAGATTGCGGGAATTACCCTAGATGACAACTTGGCCAGTGGTGAATATCGACTATTAACAGCGCAAGAAATTAAGTTATAAAAGTGCTTTAAAGGAGCTAAGGCTTGGATTATTAGTTAAAACAATATAGCCAAACTTTTACTTGAGCCTGTTGGCCTGCTCTACTAAAATAGCGACCTTCAAAATTTACTAAGGTCGGCCGTGTTAGTTAATTACAATCCCCCTATGAGTCCGTATTTAACGATACTTTTTCAGGATGACGACTTACTGATAGTTAATAAACCAAGTGAGTTATTAACTGTCCCAGGTAAAGATCCTAAACATGCCGACAGCTTAATTAATCGTGTTAATCGTGTTTTTCCTACAGCAAGAATAGTGCACCGCTTAGATATGGCGACTTCTGGCATACTGTGCCTTGCCATGAATAAAGCAGCGCACAGGCACTTAAGTATGCAGTTTCAAGAGCGCGAAACAGCTAAACGTTACATAGCACGTGTATACGGACAACTTGAAGCTGAAACAGGATCAGTAGATTTACCCCTTATTTGTGATTGGCCTAATCGCCCAAAACAAATGGTTGATCACGACAGAGGTAAACCTTCGCTTACGCATTTCAAAATACTTGAGCGTGAAGAAAATGCAACCCGTGTAGAGCTAACCCCAATCACTGGTCGCTCGCATCAACTACGTGTGCATATGTTAAGCCTTGGTCATCCTATTTTAGGTGATAGACTTTACGCCCACAAAGAGGCACTTGCTGCCGCTCCTCGCTTACAATTACATGCACAAATGCTGCAATTAAAGCACCCTGTAACTGAGCAAGTACTTACTTTTGAAGCCGAATTAGAGTTTTAGCAGGTTCAAATTTACTAGCTAATTCGCTCTATACATTAAACTTTTAGATAACCTTGCCGATACCTAACTAATTGTCATTAGTTAGGTGCGTTATGCTATTTCCACGGTTTTTAAAAGGGGCTTTTTATATACAGCTCAGCTGTGCCCTACTTTTAGCTAACCCCATCAGCGCAGCTGAACATATTGCTCCACCTAGCCTATCAAGTATTGAAAATAGCGATATTGAGCGACTACTTCCAAGCGATGAAATAAAGCCTATATTGGCGGGTGAAACAGAATTTTTAAGCCTTTACAGCGAGTATATGAGTAGTAATTTTAGAGGTATCGTAATACTTATACCCGACTGGCATTCTTCACCTACCAATAATTCAGGTATGAGCTACTTGCGCAAAGAGCTTAATAATTTAGGTTACAGCACCTACGCAATGACAGTACCCGACATTGACTGGCAAGCAAGTAAAATGGCCGAAGCAATGCCCAGCGAAGCCGAAGCTGCGCCTAGTAAAGCCGATGAACCTGCATCACCCGACACAGCAACAAGCGCACAATCACAGCCTGCAAAAATAAAAGAAGAACCTCATTACGTTAATGCAATTGAAAAAGTAACTGATGACGTGCTCGATAACTACAAAATAAATCTCATTTCTCGTTTTAATGCGCTGTATCAAACTGCAATGGAAGACTCGAGTAATATAGTGGTTATTGCACAAGGTACGAGTGCGGGTGTGTTGTTGGAGTACTATGCAGATTTTCCGGACGAGAGAGTTGAGGCGTTTATAAGTTTAAGTAGTTACCTGCCTAACACAAAGCGTAACGAAAGCTTGAGCCAAACGGCTTCACTTGTTACACCTGCCTTGCTTGATATTTACTATGCAAATGACAGCACAGACATCTTAATGAGTCTTAAAAATCGTCAGCGCTGGGTTAACCGAAATGCAAAGTTTGATTACCGCCAACGCCAGTTGTTTGGCCTGCGCGATCAACCAGATCAACACGCACGCCTAACAAAAGAAATAGACGGTTTTTTACGCCGACTTTTTTAAATACTCATAAGCAGCTTGAATATCTTGGCTCTTTTTAACAGCTAATTCCATCATGTGTTTTGGTAAACCTTGCGATACTAATTTATCTGGATGATGTTGCGACATAAGTTTACGGTACGCTACTTTTATATCACGCTGCGTTGCATCGCTACTTAAGCCTAATAACGCCAATGCTTGCGCACGGTTCATATTATTATTTGGCGGTACATGGTGGCCAGAACCTTCACGGTAACTACTACTTTGACCTTGGTTTTGTTGCTGCTGATTAAAGCGCTGTTGTTGCTTTCTAAAGTTAAACTCAGCTTGATAACGCTTTAATACAAATGCAAAGTGTGTTTTAGAAATGCCTAGCTGTTTACTTACTTCTGCTAATAGTTGCTTTTCTTGCTCGGCTAGCACGCCATCAGAAAATGCCATCTGAATTTGTATTTCTAAAAATAACTGTATTAAATCATTTCGTTTAGCAAAGCGTTCTTTAAAATCGTGTACTGTTTCTTTAAGTGAAAAGTCACTCTCTTTACCTGATTGAAATGCATGCTGTGCTTCACGGCGTTCTTCGCCTTTTAAGCCCATTTCATCCATAAACAAGTTAGCCGCTTTTATATGTACTTCGCTAACTCGACCATTCGATTTAGCAATGTGCCCCATGACAGCAAAGCAGCTTGAAAAGAATAAAGCTTGGCGCTCGTGAACATCGTCACCACTAAATAAACTAGAAAAGCCGCCTGCTTTATCAAAGTTATTTTTTAAGCTTTTATCAAATAAATGACCTAGGTATAAACCTAAAATGGCACCAAATATTTTGCCAAACATAAAGCCAAAACAAAAACCGAGAATTTTTCCCCACATCTATAATACTGCCTTCTTAAAAATTGAGTTATTACGCCTCAAGGCGCTTGTTTAATTGGTTTAAACGCTCTGGTGTACCAATATCATCCCACTGCCCTATATAGAGCTCAGTTGAGACTAAATGTTCATTTAGCTTTTCACGTAAAATAGGCCCTAAAGGGCGAATACCTTGCGTTAATCCTTTAAAAAAATCAGCCTGATACCGGCCAATCCCCGAAAAGGTATATTTTTGACTCTCGGCCGATAAATGGCTCAATGCAAAGTCGCCATCTAGATTGTGTGGCGGGTTTTCTATCAGCACTATATGCGCCTCACCGGGTTGTAAATGAAGTTGCATTAGCGCACTTACATCATAGTCGGTGTATACATCGCCATTTACTACAATGAACGAGTCACCCAACAGCGGTAACGCTTCAATTATACCGCCAGCCGTTTCAAGGCCACCTTCAACTTCTTGGCTATAAAGTATGTTTACGCCAAATTGGCTGCCATCTTTAAAGTAGTCTTTTATTTTATCACCTTGCCACGCAAGGTTTATTACAATATCGGTAATACCGGCAGCTTTAAGATTATTTATATGGTGCTCAATAAGTGGTTTTTCTGCCACTTTTAACATTGGCTTTGGCATATTTTGCGTAAGCGGCATCATACGCTGTCCGCGCCCTGCAGCTAAAATCATCGCTTTCATGAGCGCTCCTTTGCTAACTTTTCAGTCACTTTTGGCACTATGGTATTTTTTGTCCACTCACTCAATGCTTTAAGCTCTGGGTAATTTGCCGCTACTTCAATAATATAATCAAGCGTCGGTAAAATATTGTCTAAATAACCTGTTTTATCATCACGTAAATATAATCGACAAAATATTCCTGCCGCTTTTAAATGGCGCTGTAAGCCTGTTAAATCAAACCAATATTTAAATTCATCAAATGAAGTGTTAACCATTAAGTTTTGAGCTGTAAATTCTTGATAAGCAAAATCAAGCAAGCTTGTTAACTCTTTTTGAGGCAGTTTAAAGTAGCAATCGCGTAGTAGCGATACTAAATCGTAGCAAAGCGGACCGCGTACAGCATCTTGATAATCTATAATTGCCCACTGGCCGTTACTGTTCATAATATTACGGCTATGGTAATCGCGATGAACGGTAACAGTTGGCTGCTCAAGCATGGCCTTTATTAATAGATCTGAACTTGTTTGCCACATTACTTTTTGCTCTGTGCTTAGTGGCTCATTAATAAAGTCACTCACTAACCACTGGCTAAATATATCAAGCTCTAGTGTTATAAAATCTTCGTTGTACGCTTGCATAGCAGAAGCTGTGGGCGTTTTAGCCCATTGAGCGCTTAAACTAATTAATGCTTGATAGTGCTCGGTGCGGTTTGCATCATCAAGCATGTCAGCTAGGTGCGTACTCCCTAAATCACTAAGAACAAAAAAGCCTTGTTTCTCATCACTTGCAATAATAGTAGGAAGTAAAAAACCTTGCTCAACAAACACCTGATTTAGCGAAATGTAAGGTTCGTTATTTACTTTTTTTGGATCTGAGTCCATCACTATTAAATGCTTATTATCGTGATTTAAACGGTAATAACGGCGAAAGCTAGCATCACCCGTGATCGCGTTTAAAGTATGCGACTTGGCGTTAAGGTGTATGTTTATAAATTGTTGTAAATTCTCAAAGCGTGTCATTTTATAAGATATCTATTTTTCACTAAGTTAATTAGGTCAATTACTGTAATTGCCATTATTTTCCTTTATTATGTGTATATTATATTAAACACACAGTATTAAGGTCGATAAATGAGCAAAACCTGGGGCATATTGATGCTAAGCGTAGTTAGCGCACCATCGCTTGCCGAAACTGAACTGGCACACAACCTTTGTGGCATTTCAATGCAAACCAGAGCTTGGCAACCACTTGAAGGCCTTAACCTTGGTGAAGTTGATATTCAAGCTGATGATGTTGAGCTACTTGGCACTCAAAGCGCTGAATTTACCGGCAATGTTGATATTAACACCCTTAAGATGAGTTTGTCCGCACAAACTGCGTTGATAGACAAACAGCGTGGTTTATTAAATGCAACGGGGCCAATTACTTATCAAGATTACGTAAGTAAAGTAAACAGCACCGGATTAAATGCCGATTTAAATAATTCAGAAGTCAGTTTGTTAGGCGCCGACTACAGCCTAACCGAACAACAAGGTAAAGGCGGCGCTGAAAAGCTCACTGTTAATCAGTCTGGCCTATTACTCATGAATGCAAGCTTTACTACTTGCCCAAGTGACACCCCAGTATGGGAAATTGAAGCTGACGAAATAAACCTTTCACGCGAAGAAGGCTGGGGCGAAACATATAACGCCGTATTACGCATTCTCGATACACCGGTTTTATATTTACCTTATTTTACATTTCCGCTAGATGAGCGCCGCAAATCGGGTTTACTTACCCCGACTATTTCAAGCTCTGACAAATACGGTCTTGAAACAATTACGCCGTACTATTTAAATATTGCACCTAATTTTGATGCCACTATTACGCCTCGTTATATGTCTAACAAAGGGCTGCAATTACAAACAGAATTTAGATACCTAACGGAGCAACACGAAGGTTTAGTAGGGATTGAATATTTAGATAGTGATGATTCTGAGCCAGACTTGAATGAACGCTACATGTTTCATTGGCAACAGCAAAGTTATCTGGGTGAAAACTGGCGCGCAAACGTTGATGTAACCAATGTGAGCGATGATAACTACATCACCGATTTAAGCTCAAATTACGCAAGTAAAACCGATACACAGCTGTATCGTACTGGCTCACTTACTCATTTGGGTGATACATGGCGCACCGATATTAAAGTACAAAACTTTGAAGTACTGGGCGATCACTTAGAGTCATATACTGCAATACCACAAGTTAATTTTACGCAAACTGCGCCTTGGCGTTTTGATAATTTTGATTTTAGTGTGTCTGGGGAGATTAGCCATTTTACTAATGACTCATCAGAAGTGGCCATAGACAGCGCAACACGTGTACACGTAGAGCCAAAAGCACGCTACAACTACGCAACGCATGCGTGGTCATTTTTATCTGAAGTGAGCTTATTGCAAACTAATTACAAGCAAAGCGGAAACTTAACAGGCACGCAATATAGCGATACTGTATCGCGTACTATCCCAAAAGTACGTTTGTACTCTCAGCTTAATTTTGAGCGTGACGCATCTTACTTTTTTGAAGATGCTATACAAACACTAGAGCCGCAAATTCAGTATTTATATACACCTAATAAAGATCAGTCAGATATTGGCTTGTTTGATACAACCAAACTGCAAGATGATTATTATGGTTTATTTAGGGACGTGCGCTTTTCAGGTGTTGACCGCATAGCAGCAGCGAATCAGTTTACTTTAGGTGCTACAACGCGCCTATTTGATAAAAAACAAGAAGAAGTATTTAATTTTAGTGCCGGCCAAATATTTTATTTAAGTGATGACGCCAAGCCAACAGAGCAAGGCTTGAACTCAGACACTAATTATAATGCACTATTTGCAGCTCAAACCATGTTACATTGGCACCGCCGTTGGTACCTCGCTGGAGGTATTCAATACGATACAGATGGCAAGCAAATGGTACAGTCAAATGTAACACTTGATTATAAAGGTGATAATAATCAGCTAGTACAATTGAACCATCGCTATGCAAATGATGTCTCAGGAAATACAATCGAGCAAGCAGGTGTATTTACAAGTATTCCTATTAGCGACGAATGGCAATTTATTGCAAGCTATCATCGAGATCTTGAAAACAACAGAAGTATCGAAGTATTGAGCGGATTACAGTATGAATCATGCTGTTGGGCTATCCAAATTACTGGGCACCGCCAAATTGAAACAGATTTAAATCAATCAATAGGCCAAGAACAAGCAACTTTTGATTCAGGTATTAGTTTGAATTTTGTATTAAAAGGACTTGGCAGTAAAAGCCGTTATGATGCACAAAAATTATTACAACAAGGTATTTTTGGCTATCGTAGACCGTATTTTCTTAGTAACTAGTATCACAACAGTACTATCAGCAGAGTAGTAAAAAGAATATGAATTTAAAAAAATTATTAACATCAGCAGTTTTAAGTGTCAGCCTTTGTCAAAGTGCAATGGCTGCACCAGTCGAAATAGATAAAGTTATTGGCGTTGTAAACGAAGGCGTAATTTTAAAAAGCGAAGTAGACACCATTATTAACCGTGTTAAAAAGCAAGCCGAAGAACAAAGTCAACAATTACCAAAAGACGAAACGCTTCGTGTGCAAGCTGTAGAGCGCTTAGTTAATCAAGCGCTTATGATGCAAATGGCTGAGCGTATGGGGTTACAAATCTCAGACAGCCAACTTGATCAAACTCTTGCAAGCATGGCACAAGAGCAAGGCGGTACAATTGCCGATTTACGCCGTACTATTGAAGGTTCGGGCGAAAGCTTTCAAGCTTACCGTGAAGAAATTCGTAAAGAAATTACAACGCAGCAAGTAACACGTGCAAGCGTCGATCGCCGTATTTATATTAGCGAACAAGAAGTTGATAACCTTTTAAAAATTATGGAAACCCAAGGTCAAAGTGCTGAAGAGTACGACATTGGTCATATTTTAATAGATATCCCTAACGATGCGAACGCTGACGAAATTGCTGGCGCAAAAACACGCGCAGATAAAGTTATTGAGCTATTAAACGATGGCCAAGAATTTAAGCGTATTGCTATTTCATCATCAAGCGGCTCTAAAGCACTTGAAGGTGGACAGCTTGGTTACATGGGCATTAACGAAATGCCGTCGCTTTTTGCTGAAGCAGTAAAAGGCCAAAAGAAAGGCGCTATTGTTGGCCCACTTCGCTCTGGTGCTGGTTTTCATATCATTAAAGTACAAGATGTTCGTGGTTTACAAGTTGTAGAAACAACTGAAGTGCGTTCACGCCATATACTAATTAAACCTTCAATTATTTTAAGCGAAGAAAAAGCACGCTCAATGCTTGCAGGCTTTGCAAAAGACTTACGCGCAGGAACTGCTGACTTTGGTGAACTCGCTAAAGAATACTCAGAAGATCCAGGCTCAGCACTTAAAGGTGGCGAGTACGATTGGACAGACCCGACTACTTACGTACCAGCATTTAAAGATACATTGCTTTCTCTTAAGCAAGACGAAATAAGCGAACCGTTTAGAACACAGTTTGGTTGGCATATTGTTCAGTTACTTGGCAAACGTGTTGCTGACAAAACTGAGTTGGCTAAACGTAACCGTGCTCATGGTATGTTATTTAACCGTAAATTTAAGGAAGAAAGTTTTAACTGGCAGCAAGAAATGCGCGAGCAAGCTCACGTTGATATTTTCCCAATAGATTAATAAATATGACCTTAAGAATTGCTATTACACCGGGTGAGCCTGCCGGTATTGGCCCAGATTTGCTACTCACGCTTGCTCAGCAAGCGTGGGATGTTCAACTTATAGCAATTGCCGATGGCAAGCTATTAAAAGAACGTGCAAAACATTTAGGCTTAACAATAAACTTAATTAAATTTGATGATAACGCACCAGCAAAGGCAGCACCTGCTGGTAGCTTGTATATTCATCAGGTTGATTTAGGGGCAGATGTAGAGCTTGGCGTACTAAACGACGGTAACGGCCAATACGTGTTAGATACCTTGCGTATAGCAAGCGAAAAAAACATGGATGGCACCTTCGATGCAGTTGTTACGGGCCCGGTTCACAAAGGTATAATTAACAAAGCAGGTATTTCGTTTAGTGGGCACACTGAGTATTTTGCGCAGCAGTCAAATACTGCTGATGTAGTTATGATGCTTGCAACAGAGGGCTTACGCGTTGCACTTGTAACCACGCATATTCCACTAGCGTATGTATCGCGTGCCATTACACCTGAGCGTTTAACTAAAGTAGCGGGTATTTTAAATCACGACTTACAAACTAAGTTTGGTATAGAAAAACCACGTATTTTAGTGTGTGGTTTAAATCCGCATGCCGGTGAAGATGGCCATTTAGGTCGAGAAGAAATAGAAACAATCACGCCAACGCTTGAGATACTTAGAAGCGAAGGTATGAATTTAATTGGCCCACTACCAGCCGATACCTTATTTCAAGATAAATACCTATCTGAAGCAGATGCAGTACTTGCTATGTATCACGATCAGGGATTACCTGTGCTAAAATACAAGGGATTTGGTAAATCGGTAAATATTACCCTTGGCTTACCATTTATCCGCACATCAGTTGACCACGGTACTGCACTCGATTTAGCAGGGACTGGTACAGCTGACGTTGGCAGTTTTGAATTAGCGATCCGCGAAGCAATTAAGCTCGCCCAAGAAAAAGCACAAAATCAATGACCGATAAAGTACATTTAGGACACCGCGCTCGTAAGCGTTTTGGGCAAAACTTTTTATTTGATGAATCTATCATCGATAAAATAGTCTCTGCGATTGATCCTAAACCAGAAGACAACTTAGTAGAAATTGGCCCCGGCCTTGGCGCAATTACTGAGCCAGTGGCCGACTTAAGCGGCCATTTAACGGTTGTTGAATTAGATAAAGACTTAGCACAACGATTAATTGAACACCCATTTTTGGGTCCTAAATTAACCGTTAACCAAGGCGATGCAATGACGTTTGACTTTGCAAGCTTGGTTCGCGATGACAAAAAATTAAAAGTGTTTGGTAACTTACCTTACAATATTTCGACACCGTTATTGTTTCACCTTTTTGAATTTTCAGATCATATTGAGCACATGCACTTTATGCTTCAAAAAGAAGTAGTAAAACGCATGGTAGCAGGCCCAGGTAGTAAAACATTTGGCCGCTTAAGCGTAATGACTCAATACTACTGTAATGCAATGCCGGTTGTTGAAGTACCACCTGAGTGCTTTAAACCAGCGCCAAAAGTTGACTCTGCGGTTATTCGTTTAATACCTAAAAAGCCAGAGCAACGTACAGCAAAAAGCGTTAAAATATTAAACACAGTGTGTTTAGAAGCCTTTAATCAACGCCGTAAAACACTGCGTAACAGTTTAGGTAATTTACTAACTGCAGAAGAGCTTACTAGCATTGGCATTGATATAACGCTGCGTGCTGAGCGCTTATCTTTACAACAATTTATTGATATAGCTAACTGGATTTATGACAACAAGCAGTAATATTGGATCGCCTGTAAAGGTGTCTGTAGAAACATTTTACGTAGAAGGCCAATCTCAACCTGAGCTTGAAAAATACGTATTTGCTTACTCAGTAACGATTAAAAACCATAGTTTATGTAGTGCAAAATTACTGAGCCGCTATTGGTTAATTACCGATGCAAATGGCAAAGAAGTAGTAGTAGAAGGTGAAGGCGTTGTTGGCGAAATGCCAGACATTGGTCCAGGCGAAAGCTATAAATACACCAGCGGTGCAATTTTAGATACACCTGTGGGCACAATGCAAGGCCACTACACGTTACGCAACGAATTTGGCTCTGAGTTTCAGGCGCCTATTAATGTGTTTCGTTTGGCTTGCCCTAACATTTTGCATTAAGCACTTAAATGGCAGATTATGCGATAGGTGATTTACAAGGGTGTTTTAGTGAATTTAACACCCTTTTGCAACGAGTTGATTTTAACCCAAGCAAAGATCACCTTTATTTAGTTGGCGACATAGTTGCCCGCGGGCCAGACTCCCTAGCCTGCTTAGACTATATTTACCAACACCAAAATAGCATGACCATCACTTTTGGCAATCACGACCTTCACATGGTTGCCTGCTACTTTCTTAACAAACCTACCAATCCAAAAGATAAACTAAACCCAATATTTGAAAGCCCAAAATTAGCGCGTTACATCGCCTTTTTACAAACCCAACCATTGGCCTTAGAGCTTATAAAACATAACTGCTTTATATCTCATGCCGGATTAAACCCCGATTGGTCTATTGAAGATGCGCTAAAACAAGCACAATTTGCACAAAGCTGTTATCAATCACATAATGCCAAAGCGTTTTTTGAACACATGTATCAAACTCACCCGGAGCAGTGGTCAAGCAATCTTGATGACTTTGCAAAATTTAGATACATAGTTAATTATTTTACCCGCATGCGCTTTTTAACAAGTGATAACAAACTCGAGCTTAATGCAAAGGGTGCAATAACCGATAGCCAAACATTAACCCCTTGGTTTAACCATCCTAATATAGCTAAAACTAAACACGATATTATTTTTGGCCACTGGGCCGCGCTTGAAGGTAGGACAGGTAATCCGCGGGTTCACGCCTTAGATACAGGCTGTGTATGGGGTAACACCATGACCCTAATGGAGCTGAGTACTAAAAAAGTAATTATCGAAAAATCCCACCTTTCGTCTAAATAAACTGAAAAAAAACAATACATCTGTTAGATTTATCAATTAATAGTTAAAATTAGTTAAAGTAATTGATTTTAATTACTTAACTTATTGGTACAAACGCCGATAAGTCTTAATTGAAGTACTTTTGAGTGGAAATCTTATGAACCTGACAGTAAGCCAACGTATTTGGGGTGGTTTTATATTTATCACACTATTATTATTAATAATTGGTGGTAACTCCTTAATAAAAATTGCAAATATTGACCGTTCTACTCAAAAAGTGAACCAACTATCACTTCCAGCACTAAATAAAAGCTCA
>NZ_WTKW01000090.1:0-13440 GCF_011378745.1 Pseudoalteromonas sp. Z1A6 | reverse complement strand
CCCCTATTGGGGCTTTTTACTTGCTAGTGTTTACTTCTATTGCTCAAAACTACAAGAGTTAACTAATTTTTACGGTATATCTCATGCTCAATATCGTAAATATTTACGCTTAAACTGTCTGATGCTCTGCAGTATGTTTTTAAGCATGAAAGTAATAGTTCGCTTAACATTTGTTTTTGCTCAATTGAGCGTCCCGCTAAAATATGTACCGCGATATGTATAAACCCTGATTTTCCTGCGCCAAGTTGATATTGCTGATAAGCAATAGCGCGTGTTTTGATGGTTTCTAATTCAAATAAGTTACTTTCGAAAGCGGTAGTGTGAATTTTTTCTACCAGTACTTGTGGTAAAACAGGGAGGTCTTCTGAGTGTTCAATAATAATGTGCGGCATTTAGGCGTTTCCTATTATGAGTTACTGCATGAGCGAGAGTTAATTGTATCAAATACAACAGGGTTCGCTAAACCCTGAGCTATCTAAAATCTTTACTTTAAACTAATTTAGTCGTATTTATTTTTGATGTTAGTATAAAAACAAACAGGTGAACCTTCGCTTAGTAACGTAGGTGCCAAGTTACTTATATATTAATTAAGGATAAGTATGAAATTACCACAAAAATTTAAACGTTTAGCTTTACTTACAGGTGCAGTTATTACATTAAGTGCTTGCTCTGACGATGTTGCATCGGTAAGTTTGGGGTTATTTACAACTAAAGATGTTGTGGTTAATTCGCAGCAAGATCCAATCCTTGAAGGCGTTACTTGTCATATTAGTCATATAGAGGCTAATTTGGACTTTTCTGATCCGTCTGATATGTCTATAGCATGTCGTCAAACGGGTCCTATTACAGCGCAGCAGCTACAAAAAATAGACCGCAGCAAGTCGGGCGAGGTGATATTCAAATCATCTAAAAGTATATTATTTAAATCACTAAAAGTGCGCCGTATTTACGATGCTGAGAATCGTACTTTATTGTACTTATCGTATTCAACTAAAGAATCCAGTGGTAGCCACCACCATGCACTATCAACAGTGCCGCTATACAATACTCAAGCGTGGGATTGGGCGCTTACACAAAAAAACTAAACTAGCACTAAAACTTATAAGAGCACCTTATGTTAGCTTTATTTAAATCGGCACCTTTATTGGAAGATCAAGAGCAGCAATGGCTTATTGATACATTTATTTGGGCTGTAGAAAATTTTGATGCTGAGTTTTTTACAAAGCACACTCAAATAATACTGCCAACGGCCACTTTTTTCCCTGATTCGGTATCGAGCATTGAGGAAATGGCGAGTAATGTTTTTACCCGCGTTACTAATTACGCGGGTATGAATGCATGGCCTATTCAATTAGTCGCACCTCAGCAGTTACAACCGCAAGTTTTTCCGCACTTTGAATTTAGTGATGAAATACGTGGCGAAGGCAGCCATTTAATTGTGCCGCCAAGCCATAAGGTCAGTATCTCTTTTAATCCTAATCAGATTAATCAGCCACAAGATTTAGTGGCAAGTTATGCGGGTACTCTGGCCACCATACTTATTCATCACGTTGGGGTGCTACCGCCAGGCGGTAGGGAGTATTTACCACAAGCTGCCGATGCACTTGCCTGTTTTTTAGGATTTGGTGTGATGATGAGCAACACGGTGTATCAGTTTAAAGGCGGTTGTGGCTCTTGTTATAATCCATACGCTAACCGTGAAGCTAAGTTAAGTGAAACACATACGGTATTTATGCATGCCCTGATTAGTTACTTTAAAAACGATAAAGTGTCTAAAAAACATTTAAAGCCGCATTTACGTGGTCAGTTTAAAAAAGCACAAAAAGAAATTAAAGCATTGGTAAATAACTCGGCTAACCCGCTGTTATTAGCTTATTCGCCAAACTAGCAAGGATCTGCGTGGAATACTTAGATGAATTTTTACTGATTGTTATTGCTCATTTTTTTGCAGTAGCAAGCCCAGGGCCTGACTTTGCCGTAGTACTTAAGCAAAGTGTGCAACAAGGAAGGCGCAATGCATTGTGGACAAGCGCCGGTGTTGGCGCTGCTATTTTACTGCACGTTGCCTATTGCGTTTTAGGTGTTGCGCTTATTTTAACGCAATCGCCTAGTTTATTTATGGCGCTTAAGTATCTTGCCGGTGCATATTTAGCTTATTTAGGCGTACAAGCACTCAGAGCTGCAAAACCTCCAGCAAGTAATGAAGGCGAGGCTGCAAAAGATGTTGAAAACAAAACCGTTCAAGAAGAATCCGTTTGGCTTGCTTTTAGGCGCGGCTTTTTCACAAATGCATTAAACCCAAAAGCCACGTTATTTTTTATGTCGTTATTTACACTCGTGATTAGCCCAACAACACCGACTAGCGTACAGGTCGGCTACGGTGTGTACATGGCATTGGCTACTTGGGCGTGGTTTTCAATGCTTTCAATAATACTTTCTAGAAATAATGTAAGGGGTTTTTTCCAACAACGCGGTTATTGGTTTGACCGTGGAATTGGCGTTATTTTAATTGCCCTTGCAGTACGTGTTGTTATTTAACTTATTTAAAAAGTACAGGAGATAAAATGCCGTTATATAATTTTTCGTTTGGCTCCAATATGTCATCTAATCGTTTGTTAGCGCGCTTACCTAATGTAAAGCGTGTAGGAACAGCGGTACTTAAAGGTTACGAGCTAACTTTTGATATGCTATTTAAAGATGGCTCTGGCAAATGCAGTATTTGCCCAAGCGATAAAGAAGGCGCGCTGGTTTACGGCGTTATTTATGAGCTTAATGAAGATGAAAAAGTTATTTTAGATGGTATTGAGGGCGTAGGTTACGACTGCGTAGATATAGCCCCAACGCTTCTAACGGGTGAGACTGTAACTGCACATTGTTATATAGCTAATACCCATGACAGCGATGTACTCCCATACGATTGGTACATAAAACACGTTCATCGCGGATCACTTGAAGCGGGTGTACCAAAAGAATACAGTGATGCGATATTAAATCGCGCACAAAAAAGCGATACCAATCAAGAGCGCGCAGCAATTGAATTTGCAGTTCATCAAAAATAATAAAATAGGATTGATATGAAATTAACCAAACTTGCCGCAATTGCACTACTAGCAGGCACTTCGTTTAGTAGCTGGGCACAAGTTGATACCAACAAAATTGACGACGTTATTAAAGCGTCAATGGCGCGTTTTGACGTACCCGGTATGGCAGTCGCCATTGTTGAAAACGATAAAGTAATATTTGCTAAAGGCTTTGGTGTAACTAATCTCGATACCAACAAAAAAGTAAACAAAGACACCTTGTTTGGTATTGCTTCAAACACGAAAGCGTTTACAACAGCAGCGCTTGCCAAGTTGGTTGATGAGGGGAAGTTAAGCTGGGATGACCGCGTAATTGATCATTTACCAGAGTTTAGATTATACGACTCATACGTAACACGCGAAATGCGTATTCGTGATTTATTAAGTCACCGCAGTGGGCTGGGGCTAGGGCAGGGCGATTTAATGATTTGGCCAAGTACCGATAAGTCAGTTGATGAAATTTTAGCGGGATTACAGTATTTAAAACCAGCGAGCAGTTTTCGTAGTAAATACGCTTATAACAACTTGATGTTTGTTACCGCTGGTGAGGTGGTTGCACGTGTGTCGGGTATCAGCTGGAACGATTACATCGAAAAAAATATATTACAGCCGCTGCACATGGATAACTCACGCGCGGGATTTTCACGTATTCCAAAAAGTAATAAAAACTGGGCGACAGGTCATATTCCTATGGATGGCACGCTTCATCCATTTTTTGTGAATTACTTAGAAGATTTTAGAGGTGCAGGTGCCATTGCTTCAAGTGTAAGCGATATGAGCCAATGGCTTCGTACGCAATTAGCAGGCGGTAAAATGCCAAGTGGCGAGCAGCTGTTTAGCGAAAAGCAACAAGCGCAAATGTGGCACCCACATATTACGTCTATGGCGTCTAAAAGTGCGTTTGAATCGTATCATCAGCAGTTTAGGGGTTATGGGTTAGGTTGGAGTATTGAAGACTACCACGGCTTTAAAAAGCTAGGTCATGGCGGTGGTATTTTAGGGATGGTATCGCAAGTTACTTTATTGCCTGAGAAAAAACTCGGTATTGTTATTTTATCTAATCAACAAGCTTTCGGTGCACTTTCGGCAGTAACCCATGAAGTACTTGAAGATGCACTTGAGCTCGAAGATAAAGACTGGGTAGAGGATTTAGCTAAAAGTCATTTTGAAGGTAAACAACAGGCGTACGCTAATGCAAAACCAGAAGCCCCCGCTGACTACCAACCACAATTACCAAACATTAATTACACCGGTACATTACATGATGATTGGTATGGCGATGTAATTATTGAGCAGCTTGATAGTAAATTGCATATTGATTTTACGCATACTAAGCGCTTAAAAGGCACACTTGAGCATTACACTGGTAATACATTTATAGTTAAGTGGGATGAAAAGCTGCTTGAAGCGGATGCGTTTATTCGTTTTGAAATGAGCTCACAAAACCGTGTAAACAGCGCTAAAATGCGTGCAGTATCAACACAAATTACCGACTTTAGCTTTGATTTTAGAAACCTACATTTAAAAGCAAAATAGCTAATAACATTGATATTCAAGGTATCGATATTTAAAGTGTCGATATTTAAAGTGTCGATATACACCAAAGTCGCAAAGCCACCATTAGGTGGCTTTGTTATATTAAACACTCAATTTACTTTGGCTAGGAGCATTTTATGCGTACTGCAGTTATTTCACACCCTCATTGCCGTAAACATAAAATGATAGACGACCATCCTGAGTGCCCAGAGCGCTTAGATGCAATTACCGACAGGTTATTAGCCAGCGGTGTAGATGTTGGCTTAACACACCTGCAGGCACCTAAGGCCGAGCGTGAGCATTATTTACTTGCTCACGATGAGGCTTTAGTTAAACACGTAGAAACTACACTACCAACCGAAGGACTCGCTAATTTAGATGGCGATACGTGGTTGTGCCCCGATTCGTTTAAAGCGATTGAGCGGGCAGTAGGTGCCGGATTGTTAGCTGTTGACGAAATACTTGCTGATAAACTCGATGCTGCTTTTTGTTCTGTGCGCCCGCCAGGGCATCATGCTAATAAAGATTCATCATCTGGGTTTTGTGTGTTTAATAACTTAGCTATTGCCGTTAAGTACGCACAAAGCAAAGGGATTAAGCGGATTGCGATTGCTGACTTTGATGTACACCATGGTAATGGCACACAAGACATTTTTATTGATGACGAAAACGTACTGCTTTGTTCGTTATTTCAGTATCCGTTTTACCCAAATACAGCGGTTAAAAATAATAGCCATATAGTTAATTCTCCTTTGCCAATTGCCAGCAATGGCGATGACCTAAAAGAGGTATTTACTGGGCAATGGTTACCAAAATTAAAAGCGTTTAAGCCTGAATTACTTTTTATAAGCGCAGGGTTTGATGCACACCTAGAAGATGATATGGCGAGCTTAAAGTTTGTAGAGGATGACTACATTTGGCTTACCGAGCAACTATGTGGTGTTGCTAAAGAGGGCGGCTGCAAAGGTGTTATTTCGTATTTAGAAGGTGGCTATGCGCTATCAGCTTTAGGTCGCAGTGCTGTAGCGCATATAAAAGTGCTTACTGATATCTAAATAAAGAGAGTGTTTATAGCCCTAATAAATCAAACGCCTGCGCTGTGCTTAGGGTTTTGATTTTACCAAGGCAGCATTGTCCTTCATTTAATAAGTAAGCTGTAACAAGCTGTGCTAGTTGCTCGCCATTCAATTCAGGGCAAGCAGTGCCTTGTAAATTAAGGTAGTCACCTTGCTTATTAAGTACTCGCACATCGCTTAGTTCACTTTGCATAACGCTGTGTAAGCACTCTTGTTGCTCTTGGCGGTTATGGGCTATCTCAAGCTCATTATAAATAACCAATAACTGTGGGTAGCTGTTTAACATAGCCCGTTAGCCTACGGTTACTTCATAAGACGTAAATTTACGAATATTAATAACGCCTTTTTCAAAAATTAAGTATTGGCCTTTAATACCTTGTAAAACACCACTTACAACAGGGTCTTTATCAAAGTTAAATGAGCTGATTTTTGTTGGGTATTCGGTTACTGGAAAGTTTAAATCAACCACATCTTCATCAAGTTGTTCTATTGCTGTTGCGCCAAATAATTCACTGAGCTCGTTTAGCTTTTCACTAATTTGTGGGATCAGCTCGGCTGCAGCTGCTTTTAAGTCAATTGCTTCGTTTTGACCTTTTAGCATATTGCGCCAATTCGTTTTATCGGCAATAAATTCAGCCAATGCAACTTCCACTAAACCTGATTGCAGGCGAGTTTGCACTTTAAAAATAGGTAATGCCTGAGTCGCGCCTTGATCAACCCAACGAGTTGGTATTTGTGTGTGGCGGGTAATACCTACTTTTAACCCAGAGGTGTTAGCGAGATATACATAGTGTGGGATCATGCAGTTTTCTTCGCCCCACTGTGGCTCTCGGCACGTGCCTTGATCGTAGTGGCAGGTTTCTGGTTTCATAGTACACATATCGCAACTAGCGAGCTTGCGCATGCATACAAAACAGTGACCTTGAGAATAGCTTTTTTTGGTTTTTTTACCGCAGTTAGAACATAAAATAGTGCCACTAAAGGTAAGCGTAAGCTCCTTACCTATAAATGCATTTAAGTCTACTAGGTGTTCACCTACAGGTAAGTGATATTGTACTGGTTCGGTTAAGCTCGATTTTAATTTACGCAGTGTGCCTTGCATCTTTACTTGGCCCCTAAAGATGTTAAAAAGAGGAGTCTAACATTTTTAAGCTATATTGGCTTTTTAAGAAGTGTAAATAGTCGGTGTAAGGCAGTGCTTTTGCGTATAAATAACCTTGGGCGTAGTCAGCGTTCATATCTTTGAGTAAGTGATGGATTTCCTGGGTTTCTACCCCCTCAATTGTTATTGATAAATTGAGGTTATGCGCCATATCAATGGCTGTTTGTACAATAACCTGGTGAGTAGGGTTATTAGGTAAATCAAAAACAAATGACTTATCTATTTTAAGTTCACTAAAGTGATAATTGACTAAGTAGCTAAGTGACGCATAGCCTGTCCCAAAGTCATCCAGTACTACTTTAATACCTAATGCGGTTAGCTCATCAACTAACTTTATAAGTGCATCTTGGCTATCGACGAAGGCCGATTCGGTTAGTTCAAATTTAAGTAACTGTGCCGGCACTTGGTATTTAATTAAAATATTTTCTACTTTTTCGGCTAAATTATTTATAGTTAAGTTTTTAGCGCTTAAATTTACGCTAATTGTGTGCTCGTTATAGCCATTTTTTGTAAGCTTGACTATGTCTTTACAGGCTTGCTCTATTACCCACAGTGTTAGCTCGTTAATAATGCCTGTGTGCTCAGCAAGTATTATTAGTTCTTCAATTGATAAGTTGCTGTAAGTTGGGTCGGGCCAACGTAATAAAGCTTCAGCACCACTTACGTGGTTACTTAATAAGTTTATTTGAGGTTGGTAATAAAGTGCCAGTTGATTTGTTTTGATGGCTTGTTGCAGCTTAGCGGCTAGAGCAACGTCCATCATTAGATTATTACCGTTTGACGATGACCCAACTTGATTAACGCTACCTTTTGCTTTTTTAAGCGCTAAATAACCACGCTTTAACCAATATTCAAAGTCGTTACTCTTACCTGCACTACTAATACCTATACTGTAACTAAGCTGCAGGTTTAGCCCTTTAATTTCATATTGTTTTGGTAGGCTGCTAATTATTTTAGTCAGTAGTGCTTCTAGCATTTCTTGGTTTTGTGTTTTAGTAGAAATACAGGCAAATACGCCACTGCTTAAATCGGCTAAGCGTGGGCTGGTGTTTAAATCTGTTTCGAGGTTTGTAAATTCGCGTTCATGGCTGAGTTCTAATTCAAGCTCTTTGGCTACATGCTTTATAAGTGTGTAGCCCTGAGAAGAGGTAATAATTGTATTGAGCGAATTAAAGTGACGTATTTTTATTAAACATAAAGTTGTTGAGCGGTTTTGGCTTTGTAGCGCCATAAATGCTTGTTTTAGCTTGGAGCTATTAAGTAACTTTGTTTGTTGTGTGTGCGTGGCATGGTAAAGCGCACGTTCGCGCTGATACCTTACTCGGTCAGCTAACGCCATTGCCATTAAAATAACTTCGCACAAAATAGCCATTAAAAAGGCATGGCGGGAGGTAAAGCTATAAGCCAAAAAGCCAGTGAGCTCCATAGGCTGTATTACCGCACCAAATATCAGCGGTATCCACGAAAGTACATAAAACTTAGCCCACCTAAAGCCGCTACGTAGCTTGTTATAAATTAAAATAATACAAACAACGTATAAAAGTGCCATTACACAAAAAAACAACGGGGCTGCAATGTACTCAGGAATAAATAGACTAGCTATAGCCATTACTGACATAAACAAAAGCAGTTTTACGCTCATTTTGTATCGCCAGCAATTGTCCTTGTGATAGCGTAAAAACATAGTACAAAAGGCGAGAGTGAAAAATGATATTGCGTAGTTAAAAAATATGACTTTTTCGTGAATATATAACTGCCATTGCACTGGCCATAAATAAAATCCAAAACCAAGCACTGCACCCAATAAGGTTAACGCACTAATGATATAGCCAATATAAATTAAATAAACACGGTCTTTTATGCCAAAATAAAGCACCAAGTTATAAAGCGCAGCCATCAATAGCACGCCTACAAAAATACCCCAGATCCCAGTTTGAGAGCGCACTAAGTCAATAAACTCTTTATCACGATATAAGTTTACTGGTGTTTTACTTATGCCGACTGTGTCTATTTTCATTACTAGGCGCTGTGACGATTTTCTTTCTACTAAAAAACGAATATGCGGTACGCTGTATTCAAACAAAGAGAGGGCTTCTTCTTTATCGCCGAGTTTGTATGTTTCAATTAGTTTGTTGTTTTTATCGAGGCGATAAACCGTAAGGTGATCGACCATAGGGTTGTCAAAATGTGCCACAACATTTTGCTTGTTAAGGCTTTTATTTTCTAAATCAAGAAACAACCAATAGTTTTGCTGGCTAAAACTCCATGGAACATCTGAAAATGGTTGATGAGTAAGTAATTCAGGTTGGTTAATGATGGTATCGAATGTTTTAGTTTTGGTTTCGTCAATATAGTAGGCGTAATCGAGGTACATTGGAGCCGTTTTATCAATTGTATATCGTGTAGGCACGACAAGGTTTGATGCCAATGTACTGATTATAAAAAATATAAATATCAGTATGGCAACAGCAATTGCATGGTAACGTAAAGTTCTTAGTTCCAACGTTAATTTACTTTTAAAAAACCTTTTAATTAGTGTAGCACTAAAAAAGCGCAGATAAACTGCGCTTTTGTAGTTAAATTAACTGGTTATACCAATGAATAGGTATTACAGGCTATTGCTCGCGTGCAATAGCACGGTAAGCTATATCAGTACGATATTCCATACCATCCCAGCTAATTTTTTTAACAAGCTCATAGGCGCGCTGCTGCGCTTGCGTAACGGTGTTACCAAGTGCTGTTGCGCATAATACGCGACCGCCTGCGGTTACAACGTCATTGCCACTTTGCTTAGTACCCGCATGAAACACTTTTTCACCCGCAGGGTAATCAACTTGTAAGCCCGAAATTGCATCACCTTTAGGGTAATCACCAGGGTAACCTTTAGCTGCAAGTACAACACCAACGGCTGCGCGTGGGTCAAACTTAATCGTTGTTTTATCAAGTTCTACACGGTTAGCAGCTTCAATCAATTCAACTAGGTCTGATTGTAAACGTAGCATCATTGGTTGAGTTTCAGGGTCGCCAAAGCGACAGTTGTACTCAATTACTTTAGGGGTACCTGTTTCGTCAATCATCAAACCTGCGTATAAAAAGCCGGTGTACGGATGGCCTTCGCTTGCCATGCCTTCTACCGTAGGGTAGATCACTTCGTTCATAATACGCTGGTGGATTTCATCCGTAACAACTGGCGCAGGTGAGTATGCACCCATGCCACCCGTGTTAGGGCCGGCATCGCCATTGTAAGCGCGTTTATGGTCTTGACTGGTAGCAAATGGTAATACGTTTTTGCCATCAACCATTACAATGAAAGACGCTTCTTCACCCTCTAAAAATTCTTCAATAACAACACGGCTTCCCGCATCGCCAAAAGCATTACCCGCAAGCATATCGCGAATAGCATCTTCGGCATCGGCTTCCGTCATTGCTACAATTACGCCTTTACCTGCAGCTAAACCATCTGCTTTTACAACAATTGGCGCGCCTTTTTCTTTTAAATAAGCTAGAGCTGGGTCAATTTGTTCAAACGTTTGATAATCGCCTGATGGAATATTGTGGCGTGCTAAAAAATCTTTAGTAAACGATTTAGAGCCTTCAAGCTGGGCTGCGCCTGCCGTTGGGCCAAAAATAGCCATGTTATGTTCACGAAACTTATCAACAACACCCAGTACTAACGGTATTTCTGGACCTACAATAGTAAGTTCTACTTTGTTTTGCTGTGCAAAATTAAGTAAACCCTCTAAGTCGTCAACGTTTATTGCTACGTTTTCAAGTTTTGGTTCAAGTGCAGTACCTGCATTACCAGGGGCTACAAATACAGTATTTACTTTGGTGTTTTGAGCGGCTTTAAACGCAAGTGCGTGTTCGCGGCCGCCGCTGCCAATGACTAAAACATTCATGGCGAAAATTCCTATTTAAAGCGGTTTCTTAAATTTCAGCGTCATGCGGTCGCTTTCACCAATGGCTTTATATTTGTCAGCATCTTGTTCGCCGAGTCTTAAGCTTGGTGGTAGCGTCCATACACCTTTAGGGTGATCGGCTGTATCTTTTGGATTTGCATTTATTTCACTGCTTGCTACTAATTCAAACCCAGCTTGTTTAGCTAGGTCGACTACGTAGCTCTGCTTCATATAACCTGTAGTTTTTTGATCTTCGTCAGCACGTTCTTCAGCTAAACGGTGTTCAACTAAACCTAATGTACCACCTGGTTTAAGGGCTTTATAAAAAGCTTGGAATGCACTTAATGCACCGCTTTTATCTTTGCCCATATACCAGTTATGCACATTACGGAACGTTAAAACCATATCGGCACTGCCAGCTGGCGCAATATCTAAATGTGTTACAGGTGCAAACTCAGTAATTTTAACGCTACTAAAGCGCTCATCTTCAGCTACTTTTTGTTTAAAGCCCGCAAGAGAGCGTTGGTAGTAGCCAACTGATGAATCAGCAGGAAAGTGCGCGGCATAGTAAGTGCCTTGCTCTTTTAGTGCTGGCGCTAAAATTTCACTATACCAACCACCGCCTGGCGCAATTTCAACAACTGTCATAGTTGGTTTAAAGCCAAAAAATGCCAATGTTTGAGCCGGGTGACGATATTCGTCACGAACGCTGTTTTTAGCGCTACGTTCGCTTGATTGAAGTGCATGCTCAAGGCTCGATTCGTGGTTATGGCTAAGCGCCATAGTCGATGTCATCGTTAGTGTGGCTACAAGTAGCGATTTTAGCGCAAATTTCATTGTTTGTTCCTTCACATTATAATTTTAAATAGGTTATTGAATAATCAGAATACGTGAATTTATAGCAAACAAAAAGGGTTAAACCAACGTTTAACCCTTTGTGTGATTAGTGGCGGAAATGGCGCATACCAGTAAGTACCATTGCCATACCGGCTTCATCAGCGGCTGCAATCACTTCCTCGTCGCGCATTGAGCCACCTGGCTGAATTACCGCAGTAATACCAGCGGCTGCGGCTGCGTCAATGCCATCACGGAATGGGAAGAACGCATCAGACGCCATAACTGAACCTTTAACTTCAAGGTTTTCGTCTGCAGCTTTTATGCCTGCAATTTTAGCTGAGTATACACGGCTCATTTGGCCTGCGCCTACACCAATGGTCATACCGTCACGGGCATAAACAATTGCGTTTGATTTAACAAACTTAGCTACTTTCCAGCAAAATAGTAAATCTTTAAGTTCTTGCTCTGTAGGTTGACGTTTAGAAACAACTTTTAAGTCGCCTTGCGTTACCATGCCTAAATCGCGGTCTTGAACTAAAATACCGCCGTTAACGCGTTTAATATCTTGGCCAGCTGCTTTACCTGTCCACTGTCCACATTCTAATAAACGAACGTTCTTTTTAGCTTCAACAATTTTTGCAGCGTCGCTCGAAATACTAGGTGCGATAATTACTTCAACAAACTGACGATCAACAATTGCTTGTGCAGTTGCTGCATCTAGCTCTCGGTTAAAGGCAATAATGCCACCAAATGCTGATGTAGGGTCTGTTTTAAAAGCGCGCTCGTATGCTTGTAGAATATTGTCCCCAATTGAAACACCACACGGGTTAGCATGTTTTACAATTACGCACGCAGGTACGTCAAATTCTTTAACACATTCAAGTGCTGCATCGGTATCTGCAATGTTGTTAAACGAAAGGGCCTTACCTTGCAATTGAGTTGCTGTTGCAACTGATGCTTCAGCAATGTCACTTTCAACATAAAAAGCAGCATCTTGATGTGAATTTTCACCGTAACGCATATCTTGCTTTTTAGTGAACTGCATATTGATAGTACGTGGGAATTTAGTCTCTACAGCAGCTTCCTCGGTGTAATCAGGAACCATTTTACCGAAGTAGTTAGCAATCATGCCATCGTATGCGGCAGTGTGCTCGTAAGCTGCAATCGCTAAGTCAAAACGTGTTTTATATGTAGTAGAGCCATTATTGTTTTGCATTTCACTGATAACACGGTCGTAGTCACTCGCGTTTACCACGATTGTTACGTCTTTGTGGTTTTTAGCGGCTGCACGAACCATTGTAGGGCCGCCAATATCAATATTTTCAATAGCATCTTCAAGGCTGCAGTTTTCTTGAGCGACTGTATTCGCAAAGGGGTATAAGTTAACTACAACTATGTCGATAGCAGAAATGTTGTTATCTGCCATTACGCTTTCATCTTGTCCGCGACGGGCTAATATGCCGCCGTGAATTTTTGGGTGAAGAGTTTTTACACGACCATCCATGATTTCAGGGTGGCCTGTGTGATCTGATACTTCAGTCACTTTTATGCCGTTATCAGCAAGTAGTTTACATGTACCGCCAGTTGATAATATATCAACGCCTTGCGCTTCTAGTGCGCGGGCAAATTCAACAATACCGGTTTTATCAGACACACTTAATAGTGCGCGACGAATGGGACGATGAGTATCCATTGTAGTTTGATTTCCTCAGTTAATGAGCTAGCTTAGAAGCGGGCATTTTAACTGATTACAACTCAAAAAACGACTTATAAAGCGCCGATGAGGGTGAGCATTTTGCAACTCGGCTATTAAACTACGGGCATAAAAAAAGCACCCTAGGGTGCTTTTT
>NZ_WTKW01000009.1:0-28594 GCF_011378745.1 Pseudoalteromonas sp. Z1A6 | reverse complement strand
TAGCCCAGCATTACTGGGCTTTTTTTTGTTAAGAATTTAAAAATATTAAAAAGCACTTTCAATCAAGATGAAAATTAGAGCTTCAGGGGCACACAAGCACTACTGTGAAAATAATGCTTGTATACTGCTAAAAAGAGTCACGAGAAGAAACACGAAAAAAGAGGAATACATAGTAAGTAGGTTAGTCCGCTATTGTTAACTCGCTTTGGGTTTGTATTTTAGAAGGAGTATCCTCGGCATTAGCCTGATTAAACCAAGCTGAAACACCAAGTATAATAATTGAAATAATAACTAGGCTTAATTTAACGCCACTTTGACTCGATTTCATAACACCCTCTTTGTATTTTTTATTAGTGAGAATACCTTTTACACTAATGAAAATTACAAATGTTAACAAGCTGTTTTTTAAACTAATTAGCTATCAGCTAATAACCTTTAGTTCTATCTATTGGATTATTAAGTACTAACCCCTTATCCAAGCATTCAATATTATCGGCTATTTGCTCTATAACACTATTTAAATCAGAAATCGCCGCACAATGTGGTGTAAGCGTTATTTTGGGGTTTCCCCAGTAAGGGTGATTCGACGCTAAAGGTTCTTGATCAAATACGTCGAGTGTAGCTGCGCGTAAGCTATCGTTATTTAATGCACTTAGTAAGTCTTGCTGAACAACATGAGCACCGCGTGCCACATTAATAACAACAGCATGTTTAGGTAGCTTTGCGAGCATTGAGTGATTAATAATGCCTGTCGTTGCTTGCGTAAGGGGTAATAGACATACAAGGTAGTCAACATCAGAAAGCATACTATTGAGGCCTTCCCCGCCATAAAAAATTTCGACATTAGTCGCGTTTTTATTACTTTGCGCCCAGGCACTTACCTTAAAGCCATTATTTATAAGCTTTTGCGCGCATGCTTTACCTAATTCACCAAACCCAAGTATGCCAACATGTTTATTACTATGCGCCCGCTTTGGCTTCCATGTTTGCTGTGTTTGTTTAATGTAATACTCTTTTAAACGTAACTTTTGAGCTAACACATGTGTCAGTACATATTCCGCCATATCTTCAGCTAGTTGGTCGTCAACAATGCGAACTACTTCAACACTTTCGTCGAGTAATGTTAAATCGATACTGTCTACGCCAGCACCAAATGACGACACAGCCTTTAAGTTAGGTAGCTGTGGCCACATAGATTCTGGCGCTTTCCACGCAAGTACAAAATCCACATCATGTGCGTTTTTGCAATCAGGCCATTGCTCTATCAGCGTATTTGGTAATCGCTCTTGTAACTTCGTTATTAGTTTTGTGTTGTCACGCCCAGTTATAGCAACCAATACCGACATAAATTCTCCTAACAATACACAGTTTATAAGTTAGCACTTTAAAAAGTCACACTACTGCAAAGTAACTGTCACACCCTTTTTTTAATCTTACATGTATGGCGAATAGGCCAAACGGAATATGAGGTTAATATGATAAGTGTTGATAAAGTAATTGCTGCAAACTTACCACAACTAGAGAACTCTCCAAAAGTAAAAGGTTTAGTAAAAAAAGGCCTAGGCTACTTATTACATGAACAAGAGTTTGTTGCTTTTGGTGATGCCTACCCTCACCTACAAGGATTAGAATTTGTTGAACAAGTGCTCGATGAACTCAATTTTGATACGCGCTATAAACCTAAGCAGATAGAACATATTCCTAATGAGGGTAAACTTGTTATCGTTGCTAACCACCCTATTGGTTCATTAGATGCTTTAGCACTGATTAAAGTACTTTCAACTGTAAGACAGGATTTAAAAGTAGTGGCAAACCGCATGTTGATGTCGGTTACTCCAATGCACTCACTTTTACTCCCAGTAGATAACTTATCAGGTATGAGTAAAAAACAAGAGCTTAGTAATATACAAAACCATTTAAAGGATGAAGGCGCATTACTTATATTTCCGGCAGGAGAAGTATCGCGATTAGGGCCAACAGGTATTAAAGACTGCAAATGGAATAGTGGCTTTTTACGTATGGCAAAAAAAGCTAACTGCCCTATTTTACCTATTTATGTTAAAGCCAAAAACAGTCCACTTTTTTATGGCACATCAATGATTTATAAACCTTTGGCAAGTTTACTATTAGTGGCCGAAATGTTTAAGCAGCGCCAAAAATCTTTAGAGTTTGAGATTGGCGCCTCTATCCCTCCTGAATCTTACTTAATAGAAAATCTTAAAGATAAAGAAGTTGTAAACCTCATCCGTAAACAGCTTTATAGGCTTACAACAAAAAAAGCACTGCCGCTAAAAACACAAACACCTATCGCTGTTCCCGAGTGCAGAAAAGAGCTAAAAAGAGCAATTGAGCAATGCCAACTACTTGGTAAAACGCAAGACGGTATGCATATTCATCTATACCAATATGCAGGTAGCTCACCTATTTTTAGAGAGTTAGGGCGCCTGAGAGAAATAGCATTTAGAGCAGTCGGTGAAGGTAGTGGTAAGCGTCGTGATATAGATAAATACGATATGGATTACCAACACCTTGTACTGTGGGACCCAATGCAGCTAGAGCTGGTAGGTGCTTATCGATTAGCCTGTGCACAACAGATAATACAAAAACATGGCCGCGAAGGTTTGTATACTGATAGCTTATTTACTTACACCAATGCTATGACGCCCTATCTACACCAAGGAATTGAGCTTGGTAGAAGCTTTGTACAGCCTAAATATTGGGGACGTAAGAGCCTCGACTATTTGTGGTATGGCATTGGCGCTTTTATAAAAAGCTATCCACAGTACAGATACTTGTTTGGTGCTGTAAGTGTATCAAATGCTCTACCCGAGCAAGCAAAAGCCATGCTCGTTTATTACTATCAGCATTACTATAAAAGTGGTATTGAATTAGCTACGCCTAATAATGAATTTAAATTAACTGAGCAACAGCTAACCCAGTGCAATACTCTTTTTTGCGGCAATGACGTAAAAGAAGATTTTGTAGAGTTAAAGCATGTGTTAGCTAATATGGGGGCTCAAGTCCCTACTTTATTTAAACAATACACTGAACTTTGTAAACCAGGTGGCGTGCAATTTTTAAGCTTTAGTATTGATCCCGATTTTAATAATTGTATTGATGGATTGGTATTGGTCGATCTTGAAAATGTAAAAGAAAACAAAGCCAAACGTTATTTAGAATAACCAATAATAAGAGAGTGCTTTATATTTATAAAGTACTCGATTTATATTTAATTATTTATAAATATCTGCTCTAGTAAAGTTGTATAAATAGCTTCAATTTTAAGTAAATCACTAATAGATACGTGTTCATTAGCTTGATGAATCGTATTGTTTCGCACACCACATTCAATAACTTGAGTATGGGGGCTGGCAAAAAATCGTCCATCTGATGTCCCTCCATTTGTACTTAGTAATGGGTAACTTGAAGTGTTTTTGTAAATAGCCTGCTCAATATGAGTAAGTAAACTCCAACCCGTATTATGGCTTGTATAATAAGGCTCGCATGGGCGTTCCCACTCAATTGTAAAATGCTCAGCAAACTTGTTTAGGGTATTCATTAATTGCGTTTTAACTGCTGCACTACTGTAACCGTGGCTATAACGTACATTAAATGTAATCTCACAATGACTTGGCACTAAATTATCGACCACATTATTTATGTTAATTCCAGTCACTTGTAGTGTGGTTTTTGAGCTAGCCACATCGAGTAACCAGATCTGATCACTCAAGCTATTTACTATTTTTGCAGCAATATGAGCAGCATTGAGTGTGTTTTGAGGATAAGCTACATGACCTGCCTTACCAGTAACTAAAATCCGAGCTGAAAGCGCACCACGACGGCCATTCTTAACCGTATCGCCAACTTGTGCCACACTTGATGGCTCCCCGACAATACAGCCATCTAATACAACACCTTGCTTGGCAAGCTTATTAACTATTTCTTGAGAACCAAATTCAGCCTCTCCCTCTTCATCTGACGTGATAAGCCAGTAAAGTGTCCCTGCTTTAGCGGATTTACTATTAATTAACTTTTTTGTGGCGCTAAGCATGGCGGCAACACCCCCTTTCATATCGGCCGCCCCTCTACCGTATATTGCATCATTGCGCACTCGCCCTTCAAAAGGAGGACTTAACCAACCGCTACTTGTTGCTGGTACTACATCAATGTGCCCTGAAAAAGCAACACATGGGCCATCTTTGAATTTTATGCAGGCAATTAAATTGGTTACACCATTTATAGTAAATTGCTCGCAACTTAAACCTAAATCCACCAATTTATCTGCAAGCCAATCAATTGCACCCGCTTGGTTAGGGGTTACTGATTCAAAGCGAATTAGTGTTTGTAAGTGCTCTACAACTTCTTTTTGAATATCCGTTGTTTTTGATTTTTTTTCGAATGCTTCTAAAAACATGTTAAACACACTTTATTATTTAATGTGCCTTTATTAAAACGTGAGTTTATGACTAAGCGATGTCAGCCTTAATACATTCATATGACTGTTGATGAAATAAATATGTCAATCTTTTCAAAAGCAGAACGACGCTAAATTTAATCTAAATCAATAAAGCACTCCACAAGGTTAAAATGTTTTTTAAACTTTGATCTAGAACAGGTTTTCATTTTTATTGCTCGGTAATAATAGCGCCAATCAAACAGTAGTTCTTGGAGAACAACATGAAAACTCAAATTAGCATCGCATTATTAACCTCTTTATTAGCACTATCTCCAGCTGCACACGCTAACTTTAGCGTAAATGTTGGCGCTATTAACGTAAACCCTGATAATAGTAGCTCAGCAATTAATGAAGCACCTACGCTGGGCCTTAAAGGTGATTCAGATACTCAACTAGGTATCACTGTAGATTATGCATTTAACGATCAATGGGTGTTAGAACTAATAGCAGCAACACCTTTTTCACACGATGTGAATGGCGCAGGCGGCTTAGCAGGCAACAAAATTGCAGATATAAAACAGCTTCCTCCTTCTTTAGTTGCGCAATACCACTTTTTAGACACAAGTTATGCGCTAAGACCTTTTATAGGCGTAGGCATAAACTACACTGCATTTTTTGATGAGCAACCTTCTCAAGCACTTAAAGCGACGCTAGGAACAGACGATGTAGAAGTAAAATTAGATGATTCGTTTGGCTTTATGGCTCAGGTAGGTGCTAACTATAAGATTGATAAAAATTGGGGCCTACACGCCATGGTATCAATTATGGATATTGATACCGATGCCACTGTTTATGCTAATGGTGCAAAAGCACTTACATCAACTGTTGAGCTTGACCCCGTTGTTGCTATGTTCGGTGTTAGATACAGCTTTTAAAGCATGTAACAAAGCCATGCGTAGTTAACCAATTTATAATGTGTGTTGAAAGGCCGAAAGGCCTTTTTTTCCATTTGTAAAAACTGTAAGTTACTTGGGTAAGTTACTTAACTTTTTCTGCTCTAGCATTTCTTTCCAGTGCATAACTTCACTTGGCAATATAGGTGTTTGGCCATCAAAACCAGCAACATCAAGCATTTCTTCAATACTTATAATACCTTTTTTACTTTTAAATACACCGCGTACATAAGCTATAGCATGTAAGCCACGTTCTGAATGAAACTTTTGCTCTATATAAAAGTATTTATGATCCCAGCCAACTAACTTAGTACTTATTGTATATCGCTGCATAGGTTTAATATCGCGGATATAAGTAATAGCAGTTGCGTTAACAATCGGAAACCAACGACGCTTCATTATTTGCTTTAGTAAGCCAACTCGTTCAGTCATCCACGTGCGAGATAAATCCATCATCGCGAGATAACGTGAATTAGTTAAATGTAGATTAATGTCGCAATCAGTAGGTAAAGCTTTGTAATCAATGTCCACCGTATCAAGTAAATTTTGATATTGCGTGTTTCGTTTGATTTTAAAAAACAGTAATAAAAGTCGAATATATAAGTTCACAAAAAAGGTCTTACCAGTTAAATTTATTCGAGTGTAGCATAGCCCCTTGCGAAGACGAATATTCTACTTTAATCTTAAATCATTATTATAATAAAAAGATAACTCATGAAATCAAAACTAAAAATTATCACTGCGTTAGTTTTATTAATACCTAGTTACAGTGCGTTTGCCGACTTTTCACTACCAGGTAAAGGCTCTGTTACTTACCCTACAGGTGTGGTAAAAGAGTTTAAATTTGGTTTTGAATGGCAACAAAAAGCTGAAAAATTCACTATTGGCTCTAAGAGTTACAACATAGAGCAAATTCCTAGCTCTTATTCAGTCGCTATCACCCTTTCAAAAGATGACAACCAAGTATGGGTGCAAGAATTTAACAATGGATTTATTAAAGAGTTTGAATGGCAAATTGGTGGGCATAAAGTCACTTTAAAAAAGCAGCAATTTAGCGATCCCGTAAAAGGCGATTATGTGATTGAGCTTAATGGCCGAAGCTATTTTTTCACTCGTAATAACGCTAGCATTGTAATGAACTTTAACGAAGAAGGTATCGAGACGATTGCAATTGATGGGGTAACAAAAAATATGGGCACTAAAAATTAGCCCCATATTCTAATTGCTTTATGTTAATTACACTTTTACTGTTTTTCGATTAATACCGTAATCACGTAGCTTGTTAGCTACAGCCGTGTGGCTTAGGCCTAATCGTTTAGCTAACTGGCGTGAGCTTGGATAAGCTGGATAGAGTTTACGGAGTAGAGTCGCTTCAAAACGTTTAACAGCTTGATCTAGTGAGCCTTCAAAATCAGACTCTAAATACCCTAAATCATGGGTAAAAGTGGGTAACTGTAAATGCTCTACGCGAAGTTCACTGTCATCTAATAAGGACACTGCACGGTAAATTGCATTTTCAAGCTGACGAACATTTCCAGGCCACGGATACGCTTGTAAAAAGCTTAAACACTCTTGTGATAAAACAGGAATTGCATGACCATTTTGTTGCGCGTACTTTTGAATAAAGTGCTCAGCCAACGGCCCTACATCTGCTTTTCTATCTCTTAGTGGGGCTATTTCTAAAGTAAGTACGTTTATGCGGTAATATAAATCTTCTCTAAAAACCCCTTCTTGTACCATTGCAGGCAAGTCTTTTTGAGTAGCTGCAACAATACGTACATTTACTTTAACTTCGTTCTCATCGCCTACTTTTCTAAATGTGCCATCTTGTAAGAAGCGCAGTAACTTTGTTTGTAGCTGAGTCGACATTTCGCCAACTTCATCTAAAAACACAGTTCCACCATCGGCTTGCTCTAATACGCCACGTTTTGGTGCTGCATTTTCTTCGTATCCGGCATAGCCAAATAACTCAGACTCAGCAACATCATCGGGAAGCGAAGCGCACGACAGTGCAATAAAAGGTTTAACTGAGCGGTTAGATGCGTAATGACACGCACGCGCAAGTAGTTCTTTACCTGTACCTGTTTCACCAGTAATCAAAATAGGGGCTTCTAGCTGCGCCATTTTGCGTGCTTCACGCACCACTCGGCGCATTGCCGTACTAAAGTTATGAATAGTAGCAAAGCTTTCTTGTCCGTAACGCCTAAATGCACTGACTTGCTGTCCTAAACGGCTTTGCGATTTAATATTAATAACCGCACCAGCAAGCACATCACCTTCACTACCTTGTGGTACTGCAATTGGCAAAATATCTGCAATAAAATCCTCACCAGCTACTTCAACACGTGTGGTTTGCCCAAGCACTTCTTTACCCTCTAACCAACGTGTAAAGTTAAAGCCTTTAAGTAAGTTATTAATATTTGCACCAATAACCTCTTTTTCAATTAATTGTAAGTCTTTACATGCTGCATCGTTACATAAACGTACCCAGCCTTTAGCATCAATAGAGATGACTCCATCAGGCAATGCACGTAGTAAAGTATTTAATTCGTTGTGTTCACGCTCAGAGGGTAAAAATGCAGTAGTACGCACGTCATGTACACCGTCGATTAAACGTATCGATGGCATAATTTTTTGGAATTGTTCAAATTCAATTTCGGGAAAACTAACGTACATACGACAATTAACGGAATCTACTTCAATTCCTTTTAAATCAACGCTGTAGTTAACTAATATATTAAGGATTTCTTGAGCAATACCAATTCGATCAGCACAGTGAATATCTAGACGCATACATCCTCAAAGAAGGAAAAACTATATTAGCCGAATAATACGCTAAGTCGCTTTGAGAAGGTAGTTTATTGTAAACATTTTTGGACAAAATAGGCTATTAAAACGTTTCGAGGGATCTGATCAAACAAAAAAGCAGCACTGATATTTATAACCTAAATATTGCAGTACTGCTTTTTAAAAATCTTATAATGAAATTACTTACCTTGTGGGTAAGCTGACCAATCACCGCCATCTAACTGTATAAATGGTCGTTGATTAACATACATCATTATTGTGCCTTCATTTTCAGCCACTTTAGGCGCTATAGGTAAGTTTTCGAGTAAATTAGCAACACTGTTATTGCCACCAAACACATCAGTTTGCAGCGTCTTACTTACTAGCTCCGAAAGCGCAAAGTAACTTGTAGAATCATTAACAACAATTTGCGAGTAATTTTGCACGTCTGGGCCTATAAATTTAATCGCAACAGGTACAGACACAATAGCAGGGCTCGGAATTTCACGTAAACCTGCAAATTGTACTTTATCACCTTTTAAATTAGCGCCATGCTCAGGCACTATCATTAACATAACGTTGCGACCACGCTTTTCTAATTTTTTTACAAACTGGTTAATATCAGCAAACAAGTTTTTATGCCTGATTGGGTATGTATCTTTACTATTCACCCTTGGTTGATTCTCTAGCTGATTACCGTCATGTAAACTTGTGGTGTTGTAGTACATCGCACACGGCTTACAATCATCAGCTTGCTCTAACCAACCATTCAGCACAGCTTCATCTGAGTAAATAGGGCTATTATCAAATCCTCGAAGTGCCACTGGCATTGAATCAATATTAAATGGTGTGCTATCTAGGCCACCGTACTTATTAATTAAGCCTTTAAACTCATCAAAATGTCCGTCGTGATTCATCACAACATTGTTTTGATAACCTAGTTTTTCTAGGTTTTTAAATAAGTGACATTGTTCAGGTGCCTCTTTAAATAATGCGGTTTGGCTAGTTTGCCCACAACTTGCTCGCAGCAATCTTACCGCAGCAGGCCCGCTGTATGAGGTAGCCGAGTTAAAGTCTGAAAACACCACATCAAAATCTTTATACATGTCAGTAATGCTTACGCCAATGGCATTTAAATCAGCAACAGCCATTGAACATATGTTCAAAATAATCACATCAAACAGTTCACCATTTACTTGGCTTGGAAAGTGACTCATTAATAAACTTTGTTGTTGATAAAAATCAGCTAATTTTTGATCAGGAGATTGTGCTGCCTGAGTGATCACTTGTGTTTGAGGGTTACTTTGACTTTGTGTAGCAGCTACAGGATTAGCCACATTATTAACGAATTGTGATTGAGAGTTATCACCTTGCCATCCTACAACTAAAAGCCCAACAACAGTGACTGTAGTAAAACGTATCCATTGCGATGTGTACCAAAAACATACACTAATTACGAACAAAGCCAATAACATATCAGTATTAATAACACGGGTTAATAACTCAATAAAGTAGCCAAAACTAAAATCTTGGACGTTACCCACTTGTTTAGTCAATCTGTTTATTGGTGGCAACCATGAGTCTTGATAAAGTAATAAGACTGCAACGGCCCCACCCAATAGGTGTTTTGCTTTTTCTATTAATGGCTTTTTAAATTTAATCGCAAGCAATGCAGCAAAGGCCGCATTACTAAGTACGTTAATATCAATTGCACCGTAATAAAACAGAGCAAATTTAACTAAAAAATAAAGGTTCCAAACCCCTAAACCTGATAATTTCACTGCTTATCCTTTTTTACTGTATTTGGTGTATAAGGCTCTAGTACTTCATGTTTAAAAGTAAGCTTATAATAATATTTTGTTATTTGAGATAAAATGTATTTGCCTAGTACACAAAGCACCGCGCCAAGCAGCATTGCAAAAAACACGGTAATTAAGAGCTGATTCATACTCATAAGTTATCTCTTAATTTCATTATAAAGGGCTTAGCATCTGGACGACTTTTGCTAGAGAATTCTGGCGTTTTAATGTTTTCAGTAATGCTGTTTGCTATATCAGGTGCAAATTTATAGCTATCATTCTCAGCAAGTTTTTGTGAGAAATCTACAACACTCTTACCTTTATAAAAACGCCTTAATTGCTTACATTCTTGTTGAATGTAAAAGTGATCAGAAATTACATTTTGCTGCACAAAAAAATCACTCGTTTTTAATTTAAACAAATGCTTAATTGCATTATCAACATCATTCTCTCTACAAGCATGCAGATATAAATAAACTGTATTATCTGCAATACTAAATACATCACCTTCGCGCTTAATATGAAATAAATGCAAAGGGTGAATAGGGTCTATTCTTGGCAGTAGTTCAAGCTTCACTAGCACACCACTCACACCTAGATTAACGGCTGAGTCACTATGAATTTCTACTTGTTTTGTAAACTCAATGAAAGGTAAATACCCCTTTGAAAAGGTATTTTCGGTGTATTTTAACACATCTTCAACAGAGGGAGGTAAAGGTCTTGAAAACTGAAAACCTTGAATAGATTGAACTTGTGAGAGCAACCGAGAAGGCTCTGAAAAACTATATAAAATAAGGTTTACACCCAAGGTTAAAAATAAGCATTCATCTTGATGACGAATTACACCGTCTACATTTTGAATAACAAGTTTTAACCAGCGTCCACAGTTTTTTCTAAGCTCAAAACACTGCTTACCTAATAACGCTAAATCAGTGTAGCGCGTTACTGCAAAAATTAAGGTGGCTGCTTCTACCTTTGGGCCTTTATTAAATAAGTCATTATTATCTTTTACACTATTATAGTGCATTGGTAATTTAGTACCTTCGGGCACCGCACTTTGCACAAGCCAAACATCGTCTTCATCGGAAAAGTCTGAACTTTTAGGTGCTTTGCTCTCGCTTATTATTCCCTTTTGAACAACAAACTGATTATTACTTAATAATAACGGGTAATGTTCACCAGCAATAACACCCGTGCTATGGCGCCAATAATCATATTCTAGAACTCGCATTGCAGAATCATTATCAACAAAAACCAGCCCATCAAATACATTATTTAATCGTCTAACTAAAAAACGATAATTAGCAATATCAGGCCCAGATATTAAGAGTAATAATGTAGCACCCGTTTTTTGAGTGAAATCTCTATACTCTTTCATCATCAGCTCTAAGCTTTTTTCGCTAGCACTGTTTAGTTGTGTTGTACTAAAGTGAACAAAAACAAGTGCCGTGTTTAGACGTTTATAAGCACTGATTTCTTTTATAATAGCTGAATTAATTTTCTCAATTGAATAATGCTGTGTTTGTGAGGCCAACGAAAAAGGATGAACTCGATTATGTTTATAAGCATAGTTTAACGGTGCAGAAAAGGAAGAATCAAAAAATGACTCAATCTCTTGGGAAACTATATATATATTATTAGCCAAGCTTTGGTTAATTGAATGTAACGCCAATTCGATTGAAAAATTGTCTAAAGGGGCTAAAACAGCGTAACTTGAAGCCGATTTTAACTCTTTAGCAGCAGGCTCTAATCCCGTTATGTTAAAGTTATGCACTTAAAACGCCCTATAAAAAATACTTTTTTACTAGTTTTAACCGTTATTCTATATATAATAGCCAAATATTGTCCACATTTAATCAAAATAATTAACGTAACTGTTAAGGTAAAGATGAACAACTTAACGTATAAAAACTCACAAACGTTAACATTAAGTGACATAGAAAACCTTGCACTGCGTTTTGGTGGTAAAAGTGATGACTACATAGAAATTGTAAACAAGCAGCAAAATAATAATACAATTAATAAGTACGCATTACTTAAAGAAATAAACAACGAACTAAACATGTAAGCTAGTTCAATTAACGATAGGTAAAACATCAGTTGCAAAGAGTTTTCATTAAAGGTATCAAAGGCGGTTTAGGCAGTACCTCTGTGGTTGCAAACCTAGCGTGCGTACTAAAAAAATCTGACGTTGATGTTATTGCAATCGATCTAGATGCAAAAAGTGACTTAGGTTTACATTTTGGTTTGCCATGGAAATACACCAAAGGCTGGAGTAATGAAGCAAGCTTTGAAGATGCAATTGCGCATTTTCACCAAGATAACGATGGCATTGTATTTTTACCATTTGGTGATAGTGATGACACGAGCACCAATAGCATCACTAAAATGGTCAATAAATGCAAAAACCTAAATTATAGTGACGAAGCTTGGGTGCTTTTTGACTGCCCTTCACATATTAATATTTCTCACTACCCATTAGAGAAAGACGATATTGTTATTGAACTGGCAAATTGTGATGCTATTTGTCACAGCTTAATTTATAGGCGCCTACAAACACTCAAAAATTCAGATACCGACTGGAAGCATTACTTTTTAGTTAACCGCTATAACTCTGCATCTACGCTAGAATTTGACTTGTTTTCTCTATGGCAATCAACGCTTCCGCTTATGGCTCCTTTTTTTATTAACAGTGACGAAGTTATTAAAGAGTCAACCGCATACAGAAATGTAGCACTTAACTGCGCGCCTTATAGTGTCGCAAACGATGACTTTGAAACGCTAGCTGGTTGGCTAGTTAGTAAAGTAGCCTTATAAAATGAGTATTGCATTATTTTATCAGCGCCCTATCCACTGTACTTTATACTTGCTGCTGAGCATTTTATTTACTGATAAGTTAGTTCGGTACATATTATTTAAGTTTCATAGCTACTTTAATCAACATAAAGTAAATGTAATTGAAGCTTTCTTAATGCCTTTTATTACACTTATAAGCTCGCTATTTATAAACATTAAACAGCATAAAATCAGCTTTGAGTTTACCCTTTATGACTACTACCCTCATTTAAGGTTGCCTTATCGAACCTATATTTACTCAAATATATTACGCTTTGTTATCCAAAGTATTTTTTTAGTATTTTTTAAAAACCAGCTTAAACCGAGTTCTGTAAAAGAAGATGCGGTTAATTATTTTTATGATGGCGTTAGTTACCTTTTAAGGCAATTACGTTGGTTTGATTTAAAGTTAGGTAAACTATTAAAGCGCCTACTATCAAAAAACAAAAAAGGTCCTAAAAAGAGTGCTTTTAAAGCGATGGCTGATGCACGTGTATGGCAAAATAAATTAGTTAAATACGTCATCCTCGCGTTTATTTTATTTTTATTAGCAATATTCATTACAATTCCTTTTAGCTTGGAAGCTCAAGCCGTTTTTATAAGTTTTATTTTATTAGTTGCGTATGCACTTAAGCGAGTAAAAGGCCAAATGGCAACCATTGTCATGATCACCTTGTCAGTAACTACGTCTTCTCGTTATTTATGGTGGCGTTACACTGAAACTTTAAACTGGGATGACCCGCTTGCACTTGCGCTAGGTGGGGGCTTATTGCTTGCTGAAACGTATGCCTGGCTTGTGCTTATTTTAGGTTTTTTTCAAACAATTAATCCACTTGAACGAAAACCAGTTCCTTTGCCTAAAGACACTGACTTGTGGCCAACAGTTGATGTATATATTCCAACTTATAACGAGCCGTTAAGCGTTGTAAGGCCCACTACGCTCGCGGCTTTAAGTATCGATTGGCCAGCCGATAAACTAAATGTTTACATATTAGATGATGGTAAGCGCTCAGAGTTTAAAGATTTTGCAGCCGAAATTGGAGTGGGTTATTTAGCGCGTTCGGATAACAATCATGCTAAAGCCGGTAATATGAATAGCGCTATGCGCTATACCGATGGCGAATATATCGCAATTTTTGACTGTGACCACGTTCCTGCTCGCTCATTTTTACAAATGACAATGGGGCAGTTTTTAAAAGACAGTAAAGTGTGTTTAGTGCAAACACCACATCACTTTTTCTCAGCCGATCCATTTGAGCGAAACCTTAATAACCACAGCCAAATTCCTAACGAAAACATGCTGTTTTATGGACTTATTCAAGACGGTAACGACATGTGGGATGCAACCTTCTTTTGTGGTTCTTGCGCCGTATTAAAACGAGCAGCACTTGATGATATTGGCGGCTTTGCGTTTGAAACAGTAACTGAGGATGCACATACGGCTCTTCGTATGCAACGCGCTGGTTATAAAACAGCTTATATAAACATTCCACAAGCCGCAGGCCTTGCTACCGACAGTTTATCAGCGCATATAGGTCAACGTATCCGCTGGGCGCGTGGTATGGCGCAAATATTTAGACTTGATAACCCGTTAATGGGTAAAGGTTTAAGTATTCCTCAACGATTATGTTATATAAATGCAATGCTGCATTTCCTATCGGGTATTCCTCGTATTGTATTTTTAACCGCTCCTTTAGCGTTGATATATTTTAATGCCTACATAATTTATGCCCCTTTTATCGCTATTTTTATCTATGTGGTACCGACACTAATTCAAATAAAAGCAACTAACTCACGCATTCAAGGTAAATACCGTTACTCCTTCTGGGGTGAGGTATATGAATCAGTACTTGCTTGGTACATATTAAAACCAACAACCGTTGCTTTATTTAATCCTAATAAGGGTAAATTTAACGTAACCGAAAAAGGCGGTTTAAATGATGAAGAGCATTACGACTGGGGTATTTCTAAACCGTATTTAATTCTCTTACTTATTAATTTACTGGGCATAATAGTGGGTATATTACGTCTGTTTTTAGGTGACTCAAGCCAGATTGGCGTACTGATAATAAGTATGGGTTGGGCTTTTTATAATATTATTATTTTAGGCGCTGCGGTTGCGGTTGCTGCCGAAGCACGCCAAGTTAGGCACTCGCATCGTATTAAAGCAAACTTCCCTGCCGGCGTTCGTTTAGCAAATGGTCATACTTTAAAAGTAAAAATAACGGATTATTCAGATAACGGTGTAGGTATAGAGACTGAACACGCACATTTATGCCGCGTTAACGATAAAATTGAATTATTAATGAGTCGCGGTAACAAGCAATTTTCGTTTACAACTTATGTATGTAACACCCGTAAAAAACAAATTGGTCTTACACTTAAAGATTTATCGCTAGAAAAGCAAAGAGCTTTTATACAATGTACTTTTTCAAGAGCAGATGCATGGCTAGATTGGCAAAATAACTTTAGACATGACCGTCCATCGTATAGCTTTAAAGAAGTGCAAAAAACAAGTTTACGGGGCTTTAGTAATTTACTATTTCATGCTCCAAGAGCGTTACAACCAATAATTAAGTTTATGACTAATACCGTCATTTACATAAATTCATTTACTCCAAAAAAACCGATAGTGCATAATAATTATGATTAAAAAGTTACTTAATACATTTCTAACATTGTTGCTTATTAGTAGCGCATATCAAGTGCTCGCTATCGAGCCTATGCACGACAAAACTATGTTTGTAAATGGCTACCCTGAGAGCGCTCAAATATCTAGTTTACGCCTTAGCTTTGAAAAGTTAGGATTCAACGACTATAAACTCGACGGCGTTAATAACAATTCCAGGGTTGATTTCACAAATAGGATTGATAAATTAAGCACTAACTTAAAGCTTAACTTTTCGTATACCAACTCGCCTTCATTACTAGCTAATGTATCGCATTTAAAAGTTTACTTTAACGATAACTTAGTCACTGTTTTACCTATTAATGAAAAACTAAGTGTTGTAAAAAACACAGTAAGTCATAACCTAGATCTAAATGCTAAATACATTCAAGACTACAACCAAATTCGCTTTGAGTTAGTTGGTTACTACGACTTACAATGCCAAGATTATTTTAGCCGTTCAATTTGGACTGAAATAAATAAATCAAGCAACATCACCCTTGATCAAAAACAGTTAGCAATTGATAGCCGCCTTGAGTATTTACCAGAACCATTTTTTGATGCTAAAGATTACAACAAATTAAACCTACCTTTTGTATTTGCAAACACGCCCAATACACAAGCAATAGAAGCCGCAGCCACTTTATCAAGTTGGTTTGGCGCACAAGCTGACTGGCGTGGAGCTAACTTTCCAGTAGTCGTAAATAAAGCACCTGAGCAGCATAGCGTGGTGTTTATTACTAATGACTCAAAGCCTGATTTTTTAAAAGATTATCCAGATGTTGAAAAGCCAACTGTTGAGCTAATCTCAAGCCCTATTCACAGATACAATAAAATGCTGTTAATTCTAGGCCGTGATGAAAAAGACTTAAAAACAGCCGTAACGGGTCTTGTATTTGGTCATAAAATTATGACTGGCCGAAGTGCAAGCATCGAGGCAATTAACAAACTCCCACTGCGTAAAGCTTACGATGCCCCGCGATGGCTCAGAAGCGATCGCCCTGTGCACTTCGACGAACTTATTGACTACCCAACTCAGTTACAAGCTGAAGGTCTTAACAACGGGCCTATAAAACTAAACGTTCGTTTTGCGCCTGACTTATTTACTTGGCGTGAAAAAGGGATTCCAATAACTCTGCAATACCGTAATACGCCAGATAGCGAAACCTTAAATTCACGTTTGAACATGTTAATAAATCAAGAGTTCATAACTGGTTATTTACTTGATAAAAAAGATACATCTTTAACGACCGCTAAAACATTGTTGCCTTTAATCGCTAATACAGACACAACACAAAGCGCAGAAGATTTTTCATTAGAGGGTATTAACCTTGCCAACCGCAATGAACTAAATTTTGACTTTAGATTTGCAGTGCTTAAAAAAGGCGAATGTGCCGTTGCTCCACCTGGTGGCGAGTACGGTGTAATTGATGGAAACTCTAACATTGATGTAAGTGGGTTTGACCATTACATGGCTTTGCCTGATTTAAATGTATTTGCAAACAGCGGATTCCCATTTACAAAATATGCAGATTTACAACAAACTTTAGTATTAATAGATGAAGTCCCATCACCTAAAGCGCTTTCTGTACTGCTTAACTTAACCGGTCACTTTGGTGCAATTACTGGTTATCCAGCCCACAGAATAAGCGTTGCTCATTTAAATGAAGATGCCAACTTAGATGATAAAGACATTTTAGTTATCGCAAAACCTAATAGCATTACCAATAACTTAGATGAAGACGCACAAACTAATATTTTGCTTGATAACAATCAGCGCGCTATAAAACAAGCCATATACAATGGTGCATACGATGAGCAAACAACAGATAAAGTAGAAGTGAGTATAAAAAGTAGCGGTGATATGGCAGTTATTACAGGGTTTCAATCACCGTTTGATTCAGAGCGCTCAATTGTATCGCTTAGTGCAACATCACAAAAAGCCTTTACTCTACTAGATGATGCGTTAATGAGTTCAGAAGCTCTTGCGCAAATTAAAGGCAGTGCTACGGTCATAAATTCTCAAGGCATTAAAACAATAAAAACTGATGAGCAATATTTTGTTGGCCATATTCCAGTGCATACCCTAGTTTGGTTCCATTTGTCAGATCACCCATTTGTGCTAGCGCTATTGTCTATTTTAACACTACTGCTGATCTCATTTATAATATGGCAATTACTGCAAGCATTAACGCACAAGCGCTTAGCTGAAGGAGATAAGTAATGAAGTCACTCATTAATGTATTTTTTACCGTGATTGCATTATTCACCTTTAATGTCAGTGCACAGGTAGAGCAGTGTCAGCCATGGGATGCGTGGCAAACGTTTAAAAACAACTTTATAAGCCAAGATGGTCGCGTAATTGATTTAGGTAGCAAGCAAAATATCACAACCTCTGAAGGCCAATCTTATGCGTTATTTTTTGCTGTTGTAGCAAACGATAAAGCAATGTTTGACCTAGTGCTTGATTGGACCCAAGAGCATTTGTCAGAGGGTGATTTAAGCACTCGTTTACCTGCATGGCAATGGGGTGTTAACAATCAAAATGTTGGCGGAATTTTAGATTCAAATCCAGCGTCTGATTCTGACTTATGGATAGCATACAGTTTATCGCAAGCTGCTATTCTTTGGGATGACCGCCGCTACAGCATATTAGCAGCCGTACTTGCGAAGCGAATAATGCGTGAAGAAACCGCCTATATTTCGGGCCTAGGTTTATCATTACTACCCGCCCCTACTGGTTTTGAATTTGATAATGAGCGTTTTAAGTTAAACCCAAGCTACTCACCGTTATTTATTTATCAGCAGTTTAAAAAGCTTTATCCACACTCGCCTTGGCATCAACTGCACGAAGGCTCAGCAAAGTTGATTTTAGATACAGCAAAGCAAGGTGTTAGCCCTGACTGGGTAATGTTTGATGCAAATAACGGCTTTTATTACGATAAAAAAACGAGCGACTTGGGCAGTTACAACGCTATTAGAGTATATTTATGGGCAAGTATGATGGCAGACAACGCGCCTTATAAAAAAGAGCTATTAGCGCAATTTAACCCTTTTATAGAAACAATTAATAAACGTGGTTACGTGCCTTTAAATACTTTTGCTAAATCAGGAAAATCTGAAAAAAGAGGCCCTCTAGGCTTTAACTCAGCTCTATTACCTTTACTAGCGACTAATAACGACAATTCTACAGTAATGGCGATCCAGCAAAAACTAATGATTGATAAATCATTTACCCAGACTCGTTATTACGACAGCGTACTTAACTTGTTTGGTACAAGTGCTTTAAATAAGCGTTTTTCAATTACAGCAGATGGGACGCTACAACCGGTATGGAGCACTGAATGCCGTTAAGGTTTGCCCTCGCTTGCACATTAGCGCTTAGCTCTGGATTAAGCGCTAACACAGTCAACGATATTGATACGCAATCTGTTGATTGGTTACTAAGCCAAATAGGTATTGGTGAAGCACAGCAAAATAAAAAACTAGTTGAAGATAGCTTGCGAAAGCTAGTCGCTATTGCCCCTGCCCGCATAGAAACACAGTGCGCAGTAGCGCGTTATGATTTTGCCAATGGCGAATCAGCGAAAGCCAACCAATTACTAAGTAAAATAGATAATGGGCTTACCAAACAAGCTCCGTGCGTTGAAAAGCTAAAAGTCCTTTCGCGTACTGAAGGAAAAGACAAATCTTCAATTCAGCAAGCTAAATTATTGGCTCGCGCGGGTCGTTATGAACAAGCTCGCGAAATCTATAATAATATTTTTAAAAACGTCTACCCTACATTAGATTACGAGCTTGAGCATTTAAGCTGGTATGGACAAGATAGCTCCCAATGGGAAAGTGTTAAAAAAGGCTATAATAAATTAGCTCAAAGCTACCCAAGTATTGCGCAGATAGAAATTGCTTATGCCCGTCACCTACTTAGGCGTAATCTTACAGATAAAAAAGCGATTGATATTTTAAGTAAATATGGCGCAGGCCCTACTTTTATTAATGAAGTAGAATATATTTGGCTTAGTGCTTTGCTAGAAATGCCCTTAACGGATGATACAGTTAAGCAGTATCAGCGCTATTTCACTCTTTATCCCTTTAGTAGTAAAGGTGAATTACAATACCAAGATTTTCTAAAAGATTATAAAAAACGTCAAACACTTCTTGCCGACCCCGCCTATCAGCTTTGGGTTAGGGGCGATAGATTACTTGAGAAAAATAAACTTGCTGCCGCAGAGCCTTTACTTTTAAAAGCTTTAAGAGGCCGACCGCAAGACGGCGCTATAATGCGAAGCCTTGGCACACTCTATTTACGTCTGGGTGAAAACCAAAAGTCGTATCAATATTTTACTCGTGCGCAAAAGTTTACAACTGAGTTCGCCGAGCGTGAAACACTACAGGAGCTTGCAAAAACAGCTAAGCTTTGGCTTTATATACGCGAAGCTAAAAATGCCATTAATAATAAAGAGTTTAAAACGGCTAAGCTTAAGCTTGATTTAGCAGCCACCTTAGAACAAGAAACTAATACAGTAATATATAACAAAGGTTTATTACAATTTGCTCAAGAGCAATATTCACAAGCTGCACTTACATATCAAATTGTTTTAAGAAGTGATCCACTTAATAGCAGCGCTTTAATAGGCCTACTTGAAATAGCTGAATTAGAGCAGAATGAAAAAGCCCTAACCTCTTTTTATAACAGCTTATCGTTTAATCAAAAAAAACTAGTTAAAGAATCTTACTCTGTCTCTTTAAGCAGTCAGTACCGCGCAAAGGCAAATACGTTTGCACAGTCGGGAGATTTAGAGCAAGCCGAAAAAGTATTAAAAGACGCTATTGAAATAGCGCCAGAACAGCCTTGGTTATACTACGACTTAGCCTTTATATATCAACAAAAAGGGCTCACAGAAGAGGCCCGTGCTTTATTTAATAATGTGCTGTGGCAATTTCCGTTAAATCCTCAGATTCGTTACAGCCACGCGCTTTTTCTACGCTCTCTTGATGACTATCAAGGTGCTATTAAAACCTTGCAGTACATTCCATTTAAATCCAGAGATAAAGGCATTATTGCGCTTGAACAGCAGCTGCAACTTAATGAATCTTTAACACAAAGTGAGCGCCACCTTGACGCTAAAGATAAAGCCACTGCTATTTATCATTTAAGTAACTTAGAAGCACAGAGCTTAACACCTGCTATGCAGGCTGAGTTATCACGAAGCTGGTATAGAATCGACGAAAAAAAGCACGCTATAAAACTTATAAACAAAGCACTGAAAGCTGAGCCTTCGCTTTCTGCTTATTGGCATACACTTTATGGTGAATGGCTTTTAGGTCAGGGCGATGAGAGTAAAACGAAGCAATGGTTTGAACATTACGTACTACCAGAGAGCGCAACTGAAAACGAAACAACTCAATATGTACAGCTACAAAATAGCTATATTACTCAGTATTACAATGGTAGTGATTTAATCGCTAAGCTTAACCAGCTGGATCAAAAATATAAAAATACTCCAGCAACAACTACTGCCCTTATTAATGCAAACTTAGAACTTGAACAGCGCGAAGCGGCTGTTATTTTGTATCAACAAAAAGTACAAAATAAACAAACCATAGAGGCTCAAGCACTGCTCGCTATTGCTAATACGTATCTAGAACTTGGGGACGACTTTCAAGCAAAAGAAGTAACGCAAAAAGCGATAACGCAAACCACGTCGCAAGAAGGTTATTTACAACGCCAAATCATGTCATCTCTTAATGAGTTTAATTACTCAGGGGATGCACTTTACTTAGCTAAACAACTAGTTGAAAAGTCACCCAACGATCAAGAACTACGTTATTTAGGCGCTCAAGTAGCCAGCAAATTTAACGAAACCGAACAAGCACAATCTTGGTATGCGCAAACCCTATTTCCTAATCGTACATTAAATGAAAAAGAGCTTTACGGGGCGCTTTCAAAAATAGATGAAAACGATGAATGGTATGTAAACGGTGCTAAACGAGAGCTAATAAACGAGCAAAACAAAAACCAAGCCTACATTGCCATTGGTGTTAACTTTAGCGGACAAACAAGCACTGAAAGCGAAGCAACACTTGGTGCAGGCTTAGTCCCGATTGAAGCTTACTTTCCACTTTGGCAAGGCCAAGGGTTTATTAAAGTAGATCCTACAACTATTAGTGCACAAACAACGCGTTTTGATGAACAATTTGCTGGCAGCCGCTACGGGCAAGGTGCACTGTGTATTTTCACCTGTTCAATTGATGAAGTAACACCTGAGGAAAGTGGTGTAGATGTAGGTATTGGTTGGCAAAATGAAAACTGGCGTGTTGATGTAGGTACAACCCCACTCGGCTTTTTAATTGAAGACATTGTATGGGGTGTAAATTACGCAGACAGTTTTGGCGACTTTGGATACAGCCTAGAACTTGAAAAACGCCCAGTTACGAGCTCGGTACTTTCTTATGCAGGTCTTAAAGATGTAAATACAGGTGAAGTTTGGGGTGGCGTACGTTCTACAGGTCTAACTGCTAATGTATCGCATGACTTAGGCGGTAAATGGGGTTTTTGGTCAAGCGCCGACTTTACCCTTTATAAAGGTCAAAATGTAAAAGACAACCAACGCTACCGTATGATGGGCGGTACTTACTACCGTGTAATTAGCAATCAAGATCGTGAATTTACCGTAGGCGCTAGCTTATTACATTGGGCATACAAGTATAATTTAAGTGAAGAAACATGGGGCCATGGTGGTTATTACAGTCCACAAAACTATGTAGGTTTATCTGTGCCACTCACTTATGATGCGCGTTGGGGCGATGATTTTGTTTATCGATTAAAAACCGGTGTTTCGTACTCGCAAACAAAAACTCAATCTATTGATTTCTTCCCTAATGATGGCGATTTGCAAATAGCTGCATATGATAGAGAGTCAATAACAGGTGTTGATCCTGTATTTGAAGGTGAAACAAGTTCTGGTGTTTCATATAATCTTGAAGGTAGTTTTGAGTATAGAATAACGCCGAATTGGTTCTTTGGTGGTTACTTAGCCATCGATCGTTCTGACTTTTACGAACCAAATTTTGGTCAGCTTTATATACGTTACTACTTTAATCCTGTGTACGGAACACTTGAGTTTCCAGGCACCCCTATTGTTCCTTATGCTGAGTTTTAACTTGGCATAAGGTGATACACCGCGAACACTTCCCCTAGCACTAAGGTATATGTATACTTGAGCGCAATTGTAACTAGGATAAGGGTGTGTCTCTTACCTTGTGGTGTTACTGCCATATAGCAAATCATTATCTTAGCTACAAATAATATACTGATGGTCGAGCATTTTAGTGATTACAAATTCTAAAATAGCTAAAGCAAAAAATTATAAGGCCATCATAACAATACTTAAAGTTAGGAAGTAAATATGAGTTCAGCTCCAGATAGTGGCTGGTTTGGCCACCCTAAAGGACTTTCAACATTGTTCTTCACTGAAATGTGGGAACGAATGAGTTATTACGGTATGCGAGCTATGCTCGTATTATTCATGACAGCAAGCTTACAAGAAGAAGGTTTAGCCTTTACTGTTGCCTCAGCTGCTGCAATTTATGGTTTATACACAGGTGCGGTATACTTTTTAGGTTTACCAGGTGGCTGGCTAGCAGATAGATTGTTTGGTGGTCAAAAAGCAGTATGGTATGGCGGTATAATCATTATGATTGGTCATATCATTTTGGCTATTCCACATGATTATTCTTTCTTCATTGGCTTGATATTTGTAGCGACAGGTACTGGTTTGCTAAAACCAAATATCAGCGCAATGGTAGGCCAACTATACAGTGATGCTGATGAGCGTCGTGATGGCGGTTACGCTATTTACTACATGGGTATTAACTTAGGTTCTTTAATTGGTTACTACGTTTGTGGTTACTTTATGGAAAACGTAGGTTGGCACTGGGCGTTTGGTGCAGCAGCTGTTGGTATGGCTATTGGTTTGGTGCAATATAAGCGCTCACTTAATAACTTACCAGAGCATAGCGCTTTACCAGCAAATCCATTAGGTCCTAAAGGCACTTCTCGCGCATGGGTTGGTATTGCTGCGTTTGTAATTGCAGCGGCTGCAGTTACTACGGCTGCAATGACCGGCGCAATTGTAATCAATCCAACAGTGGTTGCAGGGTACGTAGCTGTTGTATTTACTATTATCTTTTTTGTTTATTTTGGTGTTATTTACTTTACAGGTAAATTAACAGATGCCGAAAAACAAAGAATGTGGGCACTATTTTTAGTCTGTATTGCATCTGCATGTTTTTGGTCTGGCTTTGAACAAGCAGGTTCGTCATTAAACTTATTTGCTCGCGATTATACTGACCGCCTTATTGGTACTTTTGAAATCCCTACAACGTGGTTTCAATCATTAAACTCACTGTTTATTATTGCTTTATCGCCATTTTTTGCAGCGCTTTGGATTAACTTATCTAAAAGCTTAGTATCACCTAGCTATAGCGTTAAGTGTGCAATTGGTTTAATTATCATGGCATCAGGCTTTTTAGTTATGTTTATGGCGGCTCATTACGCAGCTGAAGGCTTAAAAGTAGCGCCTTACTGGCTTGTTACTACGTACTTTTTACATACAGTGGGTGAGCTTTGTTTAAGCCCTGTAGCATTAAGTGCTGTAAGTAAGTTATCGCCTAAACGTTACACCGGTCAAATGATGGGTGTATTTGTATTAACTTACTCGATTGGTAATATTATTGCGGGTTTACTTGCTGGTAATTTCGATCCGAACAATGTTGATGAAATCCCTAACTTATACTTACAAATTGCATTATTTAGCATTGGTGTTGGTGTTGTTTTAGTACTAATGACCTTTAAAGCTAAAGTATGGGAAAAACAAGGGTTAGAAGAGAAAGTCTCTTAATTGTTGTTTATTTTTAATATAACAACATAACCGATACATTCCTCCATAGCGTCTATGGGGGAATTTTTTTATTCAACTTTGCCCCACTCTCGTTAACTGATATTATGTCCTGATTGATTATTGAATAGACTCAGGGACAGCAGTATATGCATTCATTAACATTATTACGTGCCACTCTAATAGCATTTCTCCTTATTTTTTTATCTGCCTGTGGTGGGGCCGAAGATCAAATTACAGTAAATCCAAATGATCCTGTAGAGCCTGAGCCTAGTGGCTTAATTATTACCAATGCTAATGGCTTACAAACGTCATTAGATGAAGGTAACTTTACTATCAATGCCCCTGGGGAAATAGTGGCTAGCGATACTGAAATAACCTACGAAAAATTAGTCCTTGATGAGAATAATCAAGCAAAAAATATCATTTCAGATATACATACGCTTACCCCGAATACACTTCAACTTTCTAGCCCAATGACAATCACCATAAAAATACCTGACGACTATGTATTAGGAGGCCAATTAACTATTGCTCGTTTGAGCGGAGATTCTTGGTCAAGTATTACTAATTCAACAGTATCGCAAGGCTTTGTTAGCGCACAAGTAGACCAACTAGGTAGCTATGCAATAGAAATGCAACGTACGGTGGCATTTTCTGATATTGGCCCTACATGTGATGCAAATGCAACAGAGCAATCTATACGATTTGTGCACGTTGCCGACATGCATGCTCGTTTTGGGTATCAGGAACAGTATTTTAGTCGTATCAAGGCTTATTATAAAAAAGCGCTAAGCGAATCTCCGCATACATTATTTACCGATGGTGGCGATGATTACGAAAAAGGGACCGTTGCAGAGCAAATATCACAAGGCTTAGCCTCTGATGAAACCGTAAAGCTAATGGCTTTTGATTTACGTGTTTTAGGGAATCATGACTATGCATGGGGTCCTGAAAAGCTACTTGAGTTTTCACAAGACGATAATGCCATTGTACTTGCAAGTAATACCCGCTTTGAGGGAGAGCAAAATAAGAGCTTTGGCGGTGTGGACTTTGCTAAAGTACAGGTTGGCTGCATAACATTGGGTGTGTTTGGGATGACGTCAGTACCATGGGATGAACTTGACGAGCCAATTGAAGATGACCCTATTCCTGACTTTATAAAACAATTTAAAATGAGTTGGAAGTGGCAACAAATCGCACAAAGTATTGTAAGCCAATACAGCGGTGATGTTGATTACATGATAATGCTAAGCCACTTAGGTAAAGGAACTGACGTTGAGATAGCAACCAATGTGCCCGGTATAGATTTAGTGCTTGGTGGGCATACTCATGGTGGTGAAAACTTTATAGAGCTTGAAAATAATGCTTTAGTCATTCAACCAGAATTTTATGCTCGTGGAGTCACCGATTTAAATTTAGTATTTAATACTGCAGATAAAGCACTAAGTCGTTACGATTATCAACATGTAGATACGCGAACATCTATAGAACCTGACGAAGAAACCAAGCTAGCCATCGATGAAATAATGGGCCGATATGCACCCGATGCTGATACAGAAATTGCCATTTCAGAAAACTATCCGAGTGATTTTGAAGTTGCGGGTATTACTGCACTTGCAACTAAACATTCAAGCTCAATTAACGCAGCGCTGCTTAACCCTGAACTTGTGCAAAAAAGATGGACGCCAGGGACTGTTACACAAGAAGATTTTCACAAAGCATTTTATGTTGAAAGACAGCCTTCAAACACACCTGGCTTTAATTCACTGTATCAAGTAACCGTTACAGGCACTGATTTAAACACAATGATTGCCAGCCAACCCGATTGGTTTGTGTTAAAGCCAGAAGATATTCAAGTAACGACAAATTATAATGTCGCTTTATTTAAAGGTGCGGCACTTAATCCAGATTTATTTTTTAGCAGTGTTACTTTTAATGATGTAAAGCCAATTGCCGAAGCATGGTGGCTACTTGATCAATACGCACGCTTTAGAACAACGCAATGTCTTCACCTTGATACAGACACACAGCTTAATGCTTGCCAAGATGTTGCAAATATAACAACTTGGAACTTTGACGATCCAACAAACCCACTAATTCCAGACTCAGGTCCATCTGTTTTAAGCTACTTTGACCCAGAAAATGACGGTTGGGGCCCAGAAGATACACGCTATGAGACAACCACTGATCTTAATATTGCCGATTTAACTGATGGTCCTTCTGGTGTAATGGCTTTTACTCGTCATTCTCCAACAGAAGGCCTATTAATTACGTTAAACACAGCTGCAAATGGTGATTTTAAAGATGACGGGTTAGTGTCTGACTACACAATAGTTATGGATATAAACTGGCCATTGGAAACAAACGACATTTACCGCGCAATAATCCAAGCCGATACCGAAAACTACGATACAGATGACGCAGATATATTCGCAAGCCCAGACGGTGGGTACGGTGAAGCAACCAGCAATAGTGGATACTTTGGCGATACTGAACCAGGTAACTGGCATCGTATTGCCTTTGTATTTTATGCCGCACCAACAAATGGCGTATTTGAAATATACGTAGATGGTGAACTCGAAGGTGTTAAAGAAGAAGGTGAGATAAACCGTCGATGGGCACTTGATAAAACAATCCTGTTATTTACAGATAACAACTACGAAACCCGACCTGGTTACTTAAATGCATTACTCTATGCTGGTCGTGCTATGACTCGCGGTGAAATTAAAAGTATGGGCGGCGCACAACAAAAGTTGTCCTTTGAGCAACCAACGCGAGTGTTAAATCAAACGATTGAACGTCACTATCAAGCTGCGCCAGCGATAAAAACAAACCAATGGATTGAGCAACGTAACAAGTTCTTTGGTAGCAACTCTAAAAGTGTAAATAATTAAATACAACTAAGCTTTTGCTTGTTCATTCTAAAAGGAGGCTTCACGCAGGTGAACCCTCCTTTTTGTTATTTAAAAACAACATATTAAGAATAAAAACCACTATTCAATCCTATGCCATATAACTTCATTTTATTTAACTGTATTACAAACACGTAACTTTATAATAACCGTCCTATAAAATTTACACATACACTACACACTAAATAGTGCCCCCCTCTTCCCCAAATCAAGAATCTGGTTGATTATCTAATGCAATATGACAACAACACATAATTGCAGTGCTTAATTGCGGGAGTAATAATAATGAGTGAAGTAAATAACTATTTAGGTTTAGTCGGTATTGAATTTACCGAGTACGCAACACCTGATGCTGATTATATGGATAAAGTATTTACTGATTTTGGCTTCTCTAAGCTTAAAAAATTCAAAGGTAAAGACATTGTTTATTACAACCAAAACGATATTCACTTTTTACTGAATAACGAGCGTGAAGGTTTTTCTGCAGAATTTGCTAAAAGCCATGGTCCTGCTATTTGTTCAATGGGTTGGCGTGTTGAGAATGCACAAAAAGCATTTGAAACTGCAGTAGAGCGTGGTGCAAAACCAGCCACTGATTCAACACATAAAAACATGCCTTACCCTGCAATTTATGGCATTGGCGACAGCCTAATTTACTTTATTGAGAATTTTGGCGACAAAGGCACTATTTACGAAAGCGATTTTGAAGATTTAGAAACGCAAAATGTTGTAGAAGATAAAGGCTTTATCCGAATCGATCATTTAACCAATAACGTTTATAAAGGCACCATGGAAAAATGGGCTAACTTTTATAAAGACGTATTTGGTTTTACAGAAGTACGCTACTTTGACATTAAAGGTCAAAAAACAGCGCTTATTTCGTATGCACTAAAATCACCTTGTGGCACCTTCTCTATTCCAATAAACGAAGGTAAAGGTAACGATAACAACCAAATTGATGAATACCTTGGTGAGTACAACGGCCCAGGCGTTCAACATTTAGCGTTTTTAACAGATGACCTAGTAAGTTCTCTTGATAAGCTGGATAAATCAACAATTGCAACGCTCGATATTATCCCAGAGTACTACGATACTATTTTTGACCGAGTACCTTGGGTTGCTGAAGACAAAGAAAAAATTCGTCAGCACCAGATACTCGTAGATAGCCAAAGTGAAAATTGTTATTTATTGCAAATTTTCTCTAAAAACTTATTTGGTCCAATCTTTATAGAAATGATCCAACGCGTTGATGATGGTGGCTTTGGTGAAGGTAACTTCCAAGCATTATTTGAATCAATCGAACGCGACCAAGAGCGTCGCGGCGTTTTATAAAATATTTGA